>NZ_JBSFWT010000039.1:0-66512 GCF_053594975.1 Streptomyces sp. NPDC002537 | reverse complement strand
GCTGGCGAGCGGATTGCGGGTCACGCTCTGCACGAGCGCGCCGGCGGCCCCGAGCGCGGCGCCCACCAGCGCCCCGAGCGCGATGCGCGGCACGCGCAGTTCACCGACGACGAGCGCGTACGGGCCGTCGCCGCCGCGCAGCACATGCCAGACGTCGTACGGTGTCACGACGGTCTGCCCGAGGCAGGCGGAGGCGAGCATGAGGACCGCGAGCACGGCGAGGAGCACGCAGGCGACGGCAGCCGAACGCCGGTGCAGGAGAAGGGAGACGGGGTGGCGGCCGAGCCGGACGCGCAGGGCGGAGAGTCCCGCCGAGCGGGGGTGGGCCGCCGTGGCGGTCATGTCGGCATTCCCTTGCGGCGTATGAGAACGATCAGTACGGGCGCCCCGACGAGTGCCGTCATGACCCCGGCCGGTACCTCCGCCGGGGCCCGGACCACCCGGCCCGCCACATCCGCGGCGAGCAGTACGGCCGCGCCGAGCAGGGCGGAGAGAGGAAGCAGCCGGCGGTGTGCGCCACCCACCAGGCGGCGGGCCAGGTGCGGGGCGGCGAGGCCGATGAACGCGATCGGGCCGGCCGCGGAGACCGCGGCCGCCGTGAGCACGGTCGCGCCGAGTGCCGCGCAGCCCCGTACGAGGTGGACCCGGTGGCCGAGCGCGCGGGCCGTGTCGTCGCCGAGGGCGAGCGCGTCCAGGCTGCGCGCGCAGGCCAGGACCAGGAGCGTGCCCCCGATCAGGAACGGCAGCATGCGTATGACGGTCTGCGCGTCGCGCCCGCTCAGCGAGCCCGCCTGCCAGAACCGGAACTGGTCGAGGGCCGAGGAACTCGATGTCAGGACGACGGTGGTGGCCCCGGTCGTCATCGCCGCGAACGCCGTTCCGGCGAGCGCCAGCTTGACGGGCGTGGCACCGCCCCGCCCGCGCGAGGCGATGGCATGGACGACGCACGCGGCGACGCAGGCCCCGGCGAAGGCGTACCAGACATAGCCGTCGAAGCTGCTGGCCAGTCCGAAAGCGATGGCGAGCACCACCCCGGCCGCCGCGCCCTGGCTGAGCCCGAGGATGCCCGGATCCGCGAGCGGATTGCGGCTGACGGCCTGCAGTGCCGCCCCGGCGATGCCGAGCGCGGCGCCCGCGGCGAGGCCGGTTTCCGTACGCGGTACCCGCAGTGACCGCACCACCATCACATCCGGGTCCGCCGAACTCCCGCCGTGCAGCAGGGCGTCGAGGACGGCGGAGAGCGGGACGGGGCGGGTGCCGACGGTGAGGCTGAGGGCGACGGCCACTGCGGTGACGGCGAGGGCGGCGACGATCCAGCCGACGCGTGAGACGGCGGTACGCCGGGGTGGGGCGGTGGCCGCTGCCGGGCGGGCGGCCGGGGAGGTCCGGGAGAGCATGCTCCGGAAGGTCACTTGCCGAGGTTCTCGGCCAGTTCGCCGACGACCAGGCGCGCTGCGGCCGGGCCGGCGTTGAGGTACCACGGGTCGTCGTCGACGCGCACCGCGTGCCCGGACTCGACCGCCTTCATCGACTGCCACAGCGGCCCGGTGAGCACCTTCCCGGCGTCGGTCTTCGCTTCCTTCCCCTGCACCGAGTAGAAGATCCAGTCCCCGTCGGCGCCGTCGATGCTCTCCGCCCCGATGTCCTGCGAAATCGCCGTGAACTGCTGTGACTTGGGCCGTGCGAGCCCCATGTCGGCGGCGATGGACCCGGTGAACGAGGACACCCCGAACATCCGCGTGCGGTCGGGCGTGAAGCGCACCATGGACACCGTCGTGTCCGCCCCCTTGGCTTCCTTGATCTTCTTGCCGCGTGCCGTGGCGTCGGCGGTGATGTCGTCGAGGAGCTTCTGCGCCTGCTCGCCCTTGCCGACGGCGGCGCCGACGAGGAGCAGGTCCCGCTTCCAGTTGATGCCCTGGCCCTTTGTCACAACGGTGGGCGCGATCTTCGCCAGCTTCGGGTACAGGTCGCCGAGCGAGTCGTTGACCAGGATGAGATCCGGCTTGGCAGCCGACAGGGACTCCAGGTTGGGCGCGGTCCGCGTCCCGACGTCGGCCATCCCGGCGAGCTGCTGCTTGTACTGCGGGAAGGCGTCGCGCAGGTAGTCGGGTACGAGCCCGGCGTTCTGGGCCCGGGTGGAGGCGGTGGGCACGAGCCCCAGGGACAGGAGGTCGTCCAGTTGCCCGGTGCTCAGCACGGCGATGCGCGTGGGCGCGGCGCCGATCTCCGTCTTGCCCTTGTAGTGGCTGACCGTGCGGGAGAACTGTCCGTCCTTCGCGGTGCCGGCGCCCATCCCGTCGGCGAGGGCGCTCGGTGCGACGGACGGCCCTTCGGATGCGCCGGCCACGAGGTTCCTGTTGCCGCTGGAGGAGCGCTCGTTCTTCGGCGAGGCGCTACCGGCCCCGGCTCCGGCCCCGGACGAACATCCGGCCAGCAGGCCGCCGACGACGGACACGGCCAGTACGGCCTTCAACCCCAGCACACGCACAACGACTCCGATCAACAGGAAAGGTAAGCCTTACCTTAGTACGTGGGTTTGTGTGCGCATAAACGAGCGCGGCCCGGTGCTCGCAGGGCGTGAAGGGGAGCTGTGGCCGCTGTTAAGAAATCCTCGATGGACCAGGCGGCCGACGTACGGAAGGCTTCCTCCCTGGGATCGGGAAGCCTGAGGCTCCCGGGAAGTCGGCACACTCTGATGCACGGGAGCCGTTGCGTTGAAGGCATTGGTCAAGCACAAGTCCGAGCCCGGTCTGTGGCTCATGGACGTACCGGAGCCGACCATCGGCCCGGGGGACGTCCTGATCAAGGTGCTGCGCACCGGCATCTGTGGCACGGACCTCCACATCCGGGCCTGGGACGGCTGGGCGCAGCGGACCATCGACACCCCGCTGACCCTCGGTCACGAGTTCGTCGGTGAGGTCGCGCAGATCGGCCGCGACGTCACCGGCATCAAGGAAGGCGACCTGGTCAGCGGCGAGGGCCACCTGGTGTGCGGGACGTGCCGCAACTGTCTGGCCGGCCGCCGTCACCTCTGCCGTGCCACGGTCGGCCTCGGCGTCGGGCGGGACGGTGCGTTCGCCGAGTACGTGGCGCTGCCCGCGAGCAATGTGTGGGTGCACCGGATTCCCGTCGACCTCGATGTCGCCGCCGTGTTCGACCCGTTCGGCAACGCCGTGCACACCGCCCTGTCCTTCCCGCTGGTCGGCGAGGACGTGCTGATCACCGGCGCCGGCCCCATCGGGATCATGGCGGCGGCCGTCGCGCGGCACGCGGGCGCCCGTAAGGTGATGATCACCGACGTCAGCGAGGCGCGTCTGGAGCTGGCCCGGAAGGTCGGCGTCAGCCTCGCCCTCAATGTCGCCGAGACCCCGATCGCGGAAGGCCAGCGTCTCCTGGGCCTGCGCGAGGGCTTCGACATCGGCCTGGAGATGTCCGGCCGGCCCGAGGCCATGCGCGACATGATCGCCAACATGACGCACGGCGGCCGGATCGCGATGCTCGGCCTGCCCACCCAGGAGTTCCCCGTCGACTGGGCCCGGATCGTCACCTCGATGATCACGATCAAGGGCATCTACGGCCGGGAGATGTTCGAGACCTGGTACGCGATGTCCGTACTGCTGGAAGGCGGTCTCGACCTCGCTCCGGTGATCACCGGCCGGTACGCGCACCAGGACTTCGAGGCCGCCTTCGAGGACGCCGCGAGCGGTCTCGGCGGCAAGGTCATCCTCGACTGGACCTCCTGAGCCCCACGCCCGTCCGCTCCTCCCGCTCCCCCAAGTTTTTTTGGAGACATTCCTTTATGTTCGACTCCGTTCGCGATGAGCTGCGCAGCACCCTCGACGAGATCCGCGCCGCGGGGCTGCACAAGCCCGAGCGTGTGATCGGCACCCCGCAGTCCGCCTCCGTCGCGGTCACCTCGGGCGGCCGCCCCGGTGAGGTCCTCAACTTCTGCGCCAACAACTACCTGGGGCTGGCCGACCACCCCGAGGTCGTCGCCGCGGCCCACGAGGCGCTCGACCGCTGGGGCTACGGACTCGCCTCGGTCCGCTTCATCTGCGGCACTCAGGAGGTCCACAAGGAACTGGAGCAGCGGATCTCCGGCTTCCTCGGCCAGGAGGACACGATCCTCTACTCCTCCTGCTTCGACGCCAACGGGGGCGTCTTCGAGACGCTGCTCGGCGCGGAGGACGCGGTCATCTCCGATGCCCTCAACCACGCCTCCATCATCGACGGCATCCGGCTCTCCAAGGCCCGCCGCTTCCGCTACGCCAACCGCGACATGGCGGACCTGGAGCAGCAGCTGAAGGACGCGGACGGGGCCCGCCGCAAGCTCATCGTCACCGACGGCGTCTTCTCCATGGACGGCTATGTCGCCCCGCTGCGGGAGATCTGCGACCTGGCCGACCGCTACGGCGCCATGGTGATGGTCGACGACTCGCACGCCGTCGGCTTCGTCGGCCCCGGCGGCCGGGGCACCCCCGAGCTGCACGGCGTGATGGACCGCGTCGACATCATCACCGGCACCCTCGGCAAGGCGCTCGGCGGCGCCTCCGGCGGCTATGTCGCCGCCCGTGCCGAGGTCGTCGCCCTGCTGCGTCAGCGCTCGCGCCCCTACCTCTTCTCCAACTCGCTCGCCCCGGTGATCGCGGCTTCCTCGCTGAAGGTGCTCGACCTCCTGGAGTCGGCGGGGGACCTGCGCGAGCGCCTCAACGCCAACACCGCGCTGTTCCGCTCCCGGATGACCGAGGAGGGCTTCGACGTGCTCCCCGGCGACCACGCCATCGCGCCGGTGATGATCGGTGACGCGGCGGAGGCGGCGCGCCTGGCGGAGCTGCTGCTGGAGCGCGGCGTGTACGTCATCGGCTTCTCCTACCCGGTGGTCCCGCAGGGCCAGGCCCGGATCCGCGTACAGCTGTCGGCCGCGCACTCCACCGAGGACGTCAACCGCGCGGTGGACGCGTTCGTCGACGCGAGGGCCGCCATGCGAAACTGAGGCCATGATCGAAGCGCGGCGGCTGCACATCCTGCGTGCGGTGGCCGACCACCGCACCGTCACGGCCGCGGCCGCCGCGCTTCATCTCACGCCTTCGGCGGTCTCCCAGCAGTTGGCCGCCCTGGAGCAGGAGACCGGCCACCGTCTGGTGGAGCGCAGCGCCCGCGGCACCCAGCTGACCGCCGCGGGCGAGATCCTGCTCGCCCACGCCAACGCCGTGCTGGCTCATCTGGAACGGGCCGAGTCGGAGCTGGCCGCGTACGGCGCGGGTGAGGCGGGCACGGTGACCGTCGCCGCCTTCGCGACCGGTATCACGCTGGTCGTCTCGCCCGCGATCACGGAGCTGGCCACCTCCTCGCCCGGTATCCGGGTCCGCGTCCGGGACGCCGAGGGCGACGCCAGCCTGATGATGGTCCTCGACCGGCAGGTGGACGTGGCGGTGGCCGTCGAGTACCGGGGTGCCCCGGGCAAGGACGACCCGCGGCTGACCCGGGTTCCCCTCTACGCCGAGCCGTTCGACGCCGTGCTCCCGGTCGGCCACCGGCTCGCCGGCTCACCGCGCGTGGCGGTGGCCGACCTCGTCAAGGACCCGTGGATCGGCCCGTACCCGGGCAACCCCTGTCACGACGTGGTGATGCTGGCCTGCGAGTACGCCGGCTTCGAGCCTTCTCTGGAACACTCCTCCGACGACTTCCGTGCCGTCGTCGCCCTCGCCTCGGCCGCGGCGGGCGTGGCGCTGGTCCCCCGCTCGGCGTTGCGCGGCATGGACCTCACGGGCGTGGTGGTCCGCCCGGTCGACGGTACGGCGCCCACCCGGCGCGTCTTCGCGGCGGTACGCCGCGGCGCCGAGGCCCACCCGCTGCTGCGGCCGGTGCTGGCCGCGCTCGCGAAAGCGGCCGTCTCGCAGAGGTGAACCGGCGGCGGCAACCTTCAAGCCTGCGCTTGTCGTTCGGCCGTCGACGGTCCGGTGATGCGTTCGACGCGCGGCTCGGCGAGCCTGGCGTAGTCCGTGCCGGAGATGGCCAGTGAGCGGTCGAGGCGGGCCGCGTTGAAGTAGAGGCACGGCTGCGCGACGACGTCCGGATCCGCGACGAGTTCGAGTTCAGGGTCGAAGCTGAAGGGCAGGACGGTGCCGGGGACGGCATGGGCCAGTCGCTCGGCAGTGGCCGCGTCGCAGAATCCGACGTAGCGGGCGGAGAACAGCGTGCGGACGGCACCGAGGTCCACGCGCCGGTCCCCGGGGACGACCGCGAGCACGTAGCGGGTGACCCGCCGGTCGACCTTGACGATCAGGACGATGCACTTCGCGGCTTGGGACACCGGGTGTCCGCGCAGCGCGCTGACCGCTTCGGTGCTGCCTTCCGGCTCATGGTCCATGAGTTCGTACGCGGTCGCGGTGCTGTCGAGCAGACTGACCAGACGCTGGTAGGTGCTGCCGTTGTCCGGCATGGGACTCCCCGTTGTCGGTGGTGCGGTGGGCGTTGAGCACCCCCTACGCTGCATCGTTTCCACCCTGAAGCCAACAACGAGTTTCTTCAGCGACCCTGAAGCATCACTACACTGTGCGGGTGAACGAACGGCAGTTGCAGATCTTGCGGGAGCTCGGCGAGCTGGGCAGCGTCACCGCGACCGCCAAGGCGCTGTTGATGACGCCCTCGGCGATCTCCCAACAGCTACGGCTGCTGCAACGCTCGATCCCCGTACCGCTCACCGAACGTGACGGCCGGCGGCTGGTGCTCACCGATGCCGGGCAGGCCCTGGCCCGTGCGGCGGTCGAGGTGGAGACCGCGCTGGCCAGGGCGCGGCACGCCATCGACGAGTTCGCCGACCAGCCGGACGCGGGCGTATCGGTGGCGGCCTTCCACAGCGCGGCCTCCGCGTTCTTCCCGCTGCTGCTGCTCGGCCGGGCCGGCCCCGGACACCCGCGGCTCTCGCTCGCCGACGAGGACGTCGCGCAGGACCACTTCCCGCGACTGACCCGGGACTACGACCTCGTACTCGCCCACCATCTCGACCGGACGCCGCCGTGGCCGGCCACGGTCACCGCCGGTACCCTGCTGCGCGAACCGCTCGACATCGCCCTGCCGGCCGACCACCCCTTGGCCGCCAAACGACGCCTCACCCCTCAGGACGTCGCGGACCAGCCCTGGATCACCGTTCACGACGGCTTCCCTCTGATGGCCACCGTCGACGCCATCGCGACCGCCGCGAACCGACGGCTCGACATCGTCCACCGCATCAACGAATTCACGGTGGCCGCCGAAGCCGTCGCCGCCGGAGGCGGCCTGGCCCTGATGCCCCGCTGGACCACACGCCCGCACCCCGCGCTGGCCCTCAGACCTCTGAGCGGGGTGCGCGCCCAACGCCACATCGACGTGCTCCATCGCCCCGAACGTGCCGCACGAAGGGCCGTACGGACGGTACTTGCCGAACTGCACCGTGCGGCCGCGACGATCCGGAGCCGAGACGTCGGCGCGGGTTCCGGCGCCGAGGGACAGATGGAGTGAGGGACAGCAGGCCGCCGAACCTCCGTCCGTCTCAACCGGCCGGGACGGCCGGTTCCCGCTCGTGTCGCAGGAGACGGTCGTGTCGGATGAGCAGGAGCGGAGTGGCCAGGACGAGGAGACCGGCCATGGCGATCGCGGTGCGCGGGCCGGCGATGTGGGCCAGCAGGCCCCACAGTCCGGTCAGGGCCGCGGTGGTGACCTTGCCGGTGACCGACCATGCGGACAAGGTGCGGGTGACGCGGTCCGCCGCGGTCCGGTCGAGCCGGTAGGTGGCGAGCACCGGGTTGAACATGCTCGCGCAGGTGATCAGTCCGAGTTCGACGGCCATGACGAGTATCAGCCCGGCGGTACCGGGGCGGATGAAGGCCGGCCCGAGCGACCAGCACGCTCGCAGCGTCCCGGCGGTGAGCATGACCTCGCGCTGCCCGAACCGCGCGACGAGCCGGCGGGCCAGCCGTGAGCCGATCAGGCCGCCGGCGCAGGGCACGGCGAAGGCCAGACCGTACTGCCAGGGTGCGAACCCGAGGCGGCCGAGCATGAGAACGGCGAGCAGCGGCAAGGTCGCCATGATCAGGCCGTTGACCAGGACCGTGTTGAAGAACAGCGGGCGCAGTGCCGGGCTGGTGAGGATGTACCGCCATCCGTCGAGCAGGTCGCCGGCCCGCAGCCGTGGCGGTGCGCCGGTTCGCGCGGGGTGCGGCTCCCTGCCGCCGATCGCACGGATTCCCACGGCCGAGAGCAGATAGCTGACGGCATCGGCCGCCACGGTCGTCACCGGGCCGAACAGCCCGGCCACGGTTCCGCCGAGCGGCGGTCCGAGCATGGTGGCGGTCCAGGTCGTGGCCTCGAACCGCCCGTTCGCGGCGAGGAGTTCCTGCGGCCGCACGAGTGTCTTGAGGTAGGCGCCGCCGGCCGCGTTGAAGGTGATGTCGGCCGCTGCGACGACGACCGACACGACCAGGAGCTGGGCGAAGTCGAGCCGCCCGAGCTCGAACGCGGCGGGGACGCTCAGCAGTGCCGCGAACCGGATCAGGTCCATCGCGATCATCACCGGCCGCTTGCGGCGGAACTCCACCCATGGGCCGAGCGGCACCGCCACCGCCGCCCCCACCGCCAACCCCGCGGCCGCGAGCACCGACACCTCGGCGGGCCCGGCGTGCAGCACAAGGACGGCGATCAAGGAGAAGGCGTCGAACGCGAGATACGTGCCGAACGTGCTGACCGCGTACGCCGCCCACAGCCACCCGAACCGCCGCCCCAGCGGCCTTCCGCCCCCCACGCCCCGCACACCCCTCGACGACACTCTTCGACAACCTGACGCTGACCGGCAACATCAAAGCCAGCAGCGGACGGGCAGGTCAAACAACCCATCCCCCGGGCAGGCGACAACCATCGGTTGTATATCTAGGATGGCGGGCGTGGACCTCAATGCCGTGCGCACCTTCGTCGCCATCGCGGACGCGGGGCAGTTCCAGCAAGCCGCCGCCAGTCTCTCGATCACCCAGCAGGCCGTCTCCAAGCGCATGGCCGCGCTGGAGAAGGACCTCGGTGTGCGGCTGTTCACGCGCACCGCGCGGGGAGCCCGGCTCACCGTCGACGGGCAGGCGTTCCTGCCCCACGCCCGCGCTCTCCTCCGGGCCGAGGAACGGGCGGCCGCCTCCGTACGGCCCGGCAGTCGCGCGATGCGCGTCGACGTGATCGGCCGACGGCTCGCACCGGCGGATCTGCTGCGCGGTTTCCATCGCGCGCATCCCGGGATCGAACTCGACGTCGTGACACATTTCGACGCCGAGGCGGCCATCGCCGCTGTCCGGTCCGGCACGATCGACGCGTCGTTCCGCGCCGTCACCCTGCCCGCGCGGCAGCTCCCCGACGGTATCGAGACCGCCCGGGTCCTCGACGAACCCCTCCAGCTCCTGACCGGGCCGTCCCACGAGTTCGCCACCGCCCGCGCGGTCACGCCCGCCCAGCTCGCCGGGCACAGGATCTGGATGCCCGGCATCGTCGCCGGTACCGAGTGGGCCGTCTACTACGACGACCTCGCCGCCGCCTTCGGGCTCACCATCGAGGCGACCGGACCCGACTTCGGCACCGATCCGCTCCTCGACACGATCGCCGACTCCCCCGTCCTGGCGACCTTCGTCGGCGAACAGACCCGCCTCGTCTGGCCCGCCGGCCACGATCTGCGGCGCATCGCCGTGCACGACCCGACACCGGTCTACCCGCACTCGCTGGTCTGGCGCGGCGACAACCCGCACCCCGCGCTCACCGTACTCCGCGACTACCTGCGCTCCACCCGGCCCGAGCCCGGGGACACCGGGACATGGACGCCGAGCTGGGCGCAGTGACCGGCTCGCGATGCCACGGACGGTACCGCGAGCCGCCGACGGCCGGGACCGCATTACAGTGCAGTGGTGATCGATTCTGCGCTGCCCCTTCTCTTCCTCGATGTCGACGGTCCGCTCATCCCCTTCGGGGCGACGCGGGAACAACTTCCGTACGGGTACCCGACATACGGGACGGGACGAGAGGCGCGGGGAGCCGGTGCGAATCCCCTGATCGCCAGGATCGATCCGGCTCATGGGCCTCGCCTGATGGCGCTGCCGTGCGATCTGGTGTGGGCCACGACGTGGATGTCCGACGCGAACGAATGCATCGCACCATGGCTCGGTTTGCCGGAGTTGCCCGTGGTGGACTGGCCGGAGCCGTCCGACGAGGACGGGAGGGACGGGCTCCACTGGAAGACCCGTGCCCTCCTCGACCGGGCGGCCGGACGCCCGTTCGTCTGGGTCGATGACGAGATCACGGATGCCGACCGGGCCTGGGTGGCGGAACACCACCGGGGACGAGCCCTTCTGTATCGCGTCGATCCCCGGATCGGTCTCACGGACGAGGACTTCACCACTGTCGACGCGTGGCTGCGTCTGCGGGACTAGCCTGTCTCCCCGGCCACGTCACAGCCGACAGTGATCCGGGCGGTGCTGGGCGAGGTGGGCCGGGGTGACGCACGCATGGCGGTTGAAGGTGTCGACGAAGGCGGCGGTGAGGGGGTCGGGCCGACTGCGGGTGTACACCGACAGCCGTCGGCGCACCGCCGGGTCGGGCAGCAGGACACGGCCGTCGAAGTGCGCGGGCACGATGTTCGCGGGCACCAGCGCGGGGCCGATCCCCGCTGCCGCCAACAGGGGTGCGGTGGCGGTCTGTTCGGTTCGTACGGCGGTCCGCGGCCGGAAACCCGCTGTGGCGCAGGCGCGGTCCAGGAGTTCCGCCAGGCCGTTGTCCGGGGCGAAGTGGACCCACTCGCGGTCCGCGAGATCGGCCAGCCGGACGCGGGAGCCGCCGCTCGCGGCGACGGGGTCGTCATGGGCCAGGACCACGACGAACTCTTCGGTGCCCAGGGGCACCGTCGGACCCGTCCAGTCCACGGGTACCGGACCGACCGCCACGTCCGCCCGGCCCGACCCCATCGCGCTCTGCAGTGCGGCGGCGTGCGGCTGCTCGACGACCGTGACGCGGCCGTCGGGGTGGGCACGCCGCCACGCCCGCAGTACGGGCGGCAGCACCCCGAGGCTGATCGAGTGCAGGGTGGCCAGCCTGAGCTCACCGGCTCCGCCGCCGTTGACCCGTAGGGCGGCGGACCTGACCTTGTCCGCACCGGCCAACGCGGCCTGGGCGTGCGGCAGCACCGCACGGCCCAACGGTGTGAGCGCGGCCGGGCGCACGCCACGCTCGATCAACGGTCCTCCGCAGGACCGTTCCAGTGTCTGGATCTGGCGGGACAGCGCGGGCTGGGAGACCCGCAGCCGGTCGGCGGCCCGGGTGAAGGAGCCGGTGTCCACGATCGTCACCAAATACCGGAACTGCCTGAGCGTCATGGTCATAGCCGCAGGTTATGCAGCGGTGTTCAACGTTTGTTCCACGTCCCTGGCCGCGGCTCCGCGGACCAGTCGCATGACTTCCGGTTCTCGACATCCCCGGCGGCGTGGCGGGGGCCGCGAGCTTCTCCGGCCGCGTCCCACGGGTTCACCCGATCGGCCCATCTGCGGGTCTCCCTCCGGCTTCGTCGCCGGGAGGCCCAGCGGTCCGGGGATGCGGGCGGCCGGACGGGGTCGTGTACTGGTCGGAGCGGGGGCCGACGAGATCAGGGGCGTTCCATGCACGAGCTGGACACTCTCGCGGTGAACACCATCCGCGGTCTGTGCATGGACGCGGTCCAGCGGGCGGAGTCCGGACACCCGGGTACGCCGATGGGCATCGCCCCCGTCGCCTACACCCTCTGGCAGAGGTTTCTGCGGTTCGATCCGCAGGATCCGATCTGGCCGAACCGCGACCGGTTCGTGCTCTCCGAGGGGCACGCCTCGACGCTGCTGTGGTCCCTGCTGCACCTCACGGGGGTCCGGGCGGTCGACCCGGACTACGAGGTGCTGGGCCGCGCGTCGGTGACCCTCGACGACCTCAAGACCTTCCGCCAGATCGACTCGCGGTGCCCGGGGCACCCGGAGTACCGGTGGACCAGCGGTGTGGAGGCCACCACCGGGCCGCTCGGCCAGGGCGTCGCCATGTCCGTCGGGATGGCCATGGCGGGCCGCTGGCTCGCCGCGCGCTACAACCGGGACGGCTTCCCCCTCTTCGACTTCGACGTGTACGCGCTCGCCGGGGACGGCTGCATGATGGAAGGCATCTCCTCCGAGGCCGCCTCGCTCGCCGGGCATCAGCAACTGTCCAACCTGTGCTGGATCTACGACTCCAACCGCGTCACCATCGAGGGCCACACCGACATCACCTTCACCGAGGACGTCGCCGCCCGCTTCCTGGCGTACGGCTGGAACGTGACCACCGTCGCCGACGCCAACGACCTCGACGCCGCCACACGCGCCTTCCACACCTTCAAGGCCGAGACCGAACGCCCGACCCTGATCGTGGTGCACAGCCACATCGGCTACGGCTCACCCGTCGAGGACTCGCCGAAAGCACACGGCGAGCCGCTGGGGCCGGCCGGAGTACGGGCGGCCAAGCGCTTCTTCGGCCTGCCGGAGGACGAGCCCTTCCACGTTCCTCCCGGCGTCCGGGACTGGTTCGACAAGGGCATCGGCGCCCGGGGCGCCGGGCTGCGCATGGCCTGGGGGAAGTTCTTCGAGTCCTACCGCGCCTCCTGGCCCGACCTGGCGGAGGAGCTGGAGCGCATCCAGCGCCGCGAGCTCCCCGACGGCTGGGACGGCGCGCTGCCCGGCTTCCCCGACGACGCCGAGGGCCTGGCCACCCGGGACTCCTCGGGCCAGGTGCTCAACGCCCTTGCCCAGCGCGTGCCCTGGCTGCTGGGCGGCTCGGCGGACCTCGCGCCGTCGACCAGGACCCGGCTCACCTTCGACGGCGCCGACGACTTCCAGCCCGGCAGCCCCTCCGGACGCAACCTCCATCTGGGCGTCCGGGAGCACGCCTCGGCGGCCGTCGCCAACGGCATGGCACTGGTCAAGCTGCGGCCCTACTGGTCGGGCTTCCTCATCTTCTCCGACTACGCCAAGGCCGCGATCCGGCTCTCCGCCCTCATGGAGATCCCCACGATCCACATCTTCACCCACGACTCCATCGGCGTCGGCGAGGACGGCCCCACCCACCAGCCCGTCGAACAGCTCGCGGGACTCCGCGCGATGCCGGGGCTGCTGGTCTTCCGCCCCGCCGACGCCACCGAGGTCGTGGAGACCTGGCGGGTGGTCGCCCGGCTCCGTCACGAACCGGCGGCGCTCGTCCTGTCCCGGCAGAAGCTCCCCACGCTCGACCGCTCCCGGCTCGCCTCCGCCGACGGGGTCGCGCGCGGCGCGTACGTCCTGGCCGACGCGGACCCCGGACCTCCGCAGGTGATCCTGCTCGCCACCGGCTCCGAGGTCGCCCTGGCCCTGGCGGCGCGGGACGAACTCGCCGGGGAGGGCATCGGGGCCCGGGTGGTGAGCATGCCCTGCTGGGAACTGTTCGACCGTCAGCCGGCGGAGTACCGCGACCACGTGCTGCCGCCGTCGGTGACCGCCCGGGTGGGCATCGAGCAGGCGTCGACGTTCGGCTGGGACCGGTACGTGGGAGACGGCGGAGTCGTCATCGGCATGCACACCTACGGCGCCTCGGCCCCACTGAAGCAGTTGCTCCAACGGTTCGGATTCACACCGGAGGGCGTGGCCCGGACAGCGCGCGGACTGGTGGGCGCGGGAGACGCCGCGTGAGAGCGGCCGGGACGCCCGGGGAGCACGGGCAGGGCCCGCGCCACGCGCCACGCGCCGAGAGGAAGGAGTGACCGTGTCCGGCCCGTCCCGCCCCGCCGAGCCAGCCGAGAACAACGGCCCGCGCCCCGACGACCACGTCATCGTCCTCTTCGGCGCCACCGGCGACCTCGCCAGGCGCAAACTCCTGCCGGGCCTCTTCCACCTCGCACGGGCCGGGCTGATGCCCTCCCGTTACCGCGTCGTCGGCTCGGCACCCGCCGCCGAGGCGCTCGGTACCGAGGAGTTCCGCGGGCACGCGCGGGAAGCCGTCGCCGAGTTCGGCAGGTCGAAGCCCGAGGGCCGGGCCTGGCGGGAGTTCGAGGACGCGCTGGGCTTCGGCGCCGCCGACCCCGGCGCCTGCGGACCGCTCCTGGAGGCCGTACGCGATGCCGAGCAGGCCATCGGCGGACGGCCGCGACGGCTGTTCCATCTCGCCGTGCCACCGAAGGCGTTCCCCTCCGTCGTCGACGAGCTCGGCTCGACCGGCCTCGCCGAAGGCGGACGGCTGATCGTGGAGAAGCCCTTCGGCACGGACCTGCCCTCCGCCCGCGCCCTCGACGCGACCATCCATAGTGTGTTCGACGAATCCCGGGTCTTCCGCATCGACCACTTCCTCGGCAAGGAATCCGTCGACAACATCCTCGCCCTCCGTTTCGCCAACGGCCTCTTCGAACCCGTCTGGAACCGGAACCACATCAGCCATGTACAGATCGACGTACCGGAGGAACTCACCATCGAGGGCCGCGCCGGGTTCTTCGAAGGCACCGGCACCTTCCGCGACATGATCGTCACGCATCTCTTCCAGATCCTCGCGTTCGTCGCGATGGAGCCTCCCGCCGCCCTCACCGCCCAGTCGCTGCGCGACGAGAAGGACAAGGTCTTCGCCGGCCTGCGGCCCCTCGCCCCGGCCCACGTCGTCCGCGGCCAGTACGAGGGCTACCGCGACGAACCGGGTGTGGCCCCGGACTCGGACACCGAGACGTTCATCGCCCTCCGTGTCCGGCTGGACAACTGGCGCTGGGCCGGAGTGCCGTTCTACCTACGCTCCGGCAAAGCCCTGGCCCAAGGACGCCATCTGGTCACGCTCGGCTTCCGTGAACCCGCCCTCCGTATGTTCCCCGTCGACGCGCAGGACGCCGTCGGAGGACGGCACAACAAGCTGGTCGTCGACTTCGACGACCCGGGCCGCATCACCACCCGCTTCCTCGCCAAGGAACCCGGCCCCGAGATGCGCCTCGGCGAGGCGGAGATGGTCTTCGAGTACGCCGACTGCTTCAACACGGCCCACGCCCTGGAGGGTTACGAACGGCTCATCCTCGACGCGATGCTGGGCGACCAGTCTCTCTTCACCAGCTCCGACGGCATCGAACGCCTCTGGGCGGCGTCCGCCCCGCTGCTCGAGAACCCTCCCCCGGTCCAGCCGTACGCACCGGGCTCCTGGGGCCCGCAGAGCATCGACCGGCTCATCCAGCCGTACTGCTGGCACCTGCCGGACAGCCGGTGAGCACCAATCACCGTACGGCTTGAGGGGCGGGTGCCGAGCGGCCTCCGAGGACGACGGACAGGCCCATCAGGGCCGTGACGCAGGCGAGTGCCGCCAATGGGAGCGGCGGCAGGACCGAGCCCCGGGTGCGGTCACCGTCGAGGTGGAAGGTGAGGGAGACCAGGGCGATGCCGAGCGCGGTGCCCAGGGCCCGCACCATATTGATCATTCCGCCGCCGGTGCCGGACAGTTCCCTGGGCACGGCTCCCATGACCATCGCGTTGTTGGACGGGGTGAACGTCCCCAGCCCCAGCCCGAGCACGGCGAGCCAGCCGATCAGCCACGGCAACACGGGACAGGCCAGGGCGAGCCCGGCCAGACCGGCCAGGGATACCGCCGCTCCGACGAGGCACCGGCGGCGGCTCGTCCACCGCTCGGGCAGCAGCTTCTCCTGGAGGTTCGCCGCGCACGCGAAGCCCGCGGCCAGCGCGCTGAGCAGCAGACCGGCCCGCATCTCGCCCGCCCCGTCGCGAGTCAGCACCAGCGGTACGAGCAGCAGCGGCCCGAACAGCACCAGATATCCGGCGAGTGCCCCCATGAGGCCCCAGCCGATCCGCTTGTCGCGCAACAGCTCCAGCGACACCAGCGGCGCGGGGGCCCGAGCTTCCCGGCGGACGAACGCGGCGAACGCCCCCATGGACGACGCGATCAGCGCGGCGCCCGCCCATCCGGGCAGTGGCAGGCCGGAGAACACCGAGACCCCGGCGAGGAGTGCCGTCACCGCGGCCGCGAGCCAGGCCGTGCCCGGGAGGTCGAACCGTGTGCCGTCGGCCCGTTCGACCGTGCGCGGCAGCAGATAACGGCCGACGACGATCGCGGCGACGCCGACCGGCACATTGATCCAGAACACCCAGCGCCAGCCCACCGTGGAGACCAGGATGCCGCCCAGCGTCGGCCCGGCCGCGAGCCCCAGTGCCTGCCCCCCGGCCTGGAGACCGAGCGCTCCCCGCAGCCTGTCCCGTGGTGCGGCGAGGGTGACCAGGGCGACGCTGTTGGCGGCGAGCATCGCCGCGCCGAGCGCCTGTGCGCCCCGGCAGCACACGAGCACCGTCAGGTTCGGGGCGAGGGAGCAGGCGGCGGAGGCTGCGGTGAAGAACCCGAAGCCGTAGAGGTAGACCAGCTTGCGGCCGAGCACGTCCGACAGATGGCCGACGGTGACCAGGAGAGCGGTGAGAACGAGCAGATACGCCAGCGAGACCCACTGGACGGTGGCGAGCGGTTCGTGGAACTCGCGCTCCAGACTGGGGTAGATGAGCGTGACGATGCTCGCGTCGAGCTGGCTCATGAAGGCGCCGAAGCAGACGGTGGTCACCGCGAGCTGCCACGCGTACCGTGACTCGCGCACCCGGCGCGGGCGCGGGCGCTCGTGGACCAGCCGTGCTCTCCATCCTCCTGCTGCCGGGCGCTTCACGCGAAGCATTCTCCATGCGACGGCGACGACAGCTCCCGCAGGCGTCCGACACGCGCGGCCGAAGGGGTTACGCGATGCCGCCGTCCCGGCCGGCTACGGCCCCCGGACAGCACATCCGATTCGAGCCGGGCGGGGCCGTCAGGGAGGCGTCGAGCCGGTGATCGCGGTGAGGGCGTGGTGGAGGGCGGCGTCGCTCAGTGGGCGGTCGCGCCAGCGGGCGCCGATGTGGCCGTCGGGCCGGACGAGCAGCGCTCCGTGCGGGCGAAGGCCGCAGAGGCGGGCGGGCTCGTGGGGAAGGTTCTCGATGCGCAACGGCCATGGTGAGGTGGCGTGTTGTTGCGCCCAGCGGGCGGGGTCCGGCGTGAGCAAGGTGAACCACTCGCCGAAGGCGTCGAGCGTGGAGTGGCCGTGCGCGAGCCAGAGGTGTGGCATGCGATGGCCTGGTTCCGCGGTGGGGACATAATCCGTGCCCATGTCGGAGAGCTCGGGTGGGGTGCTGTCGTCGGCGAGGACGGCACCGGAGCGGTAGGTGACGCCGAGCACGAGACCGAGTTGCGCGAAGTACCGCTCCGACCACGGCAGTTCGACATGGGCCGGCGTCGCTTCGCCGCTCCGGAGCTGTTCGCGGCGCCGGTTCTGCACTTGGAGCAGGAGCTGGGTGTTGGCCACCGCTTGACGGAGAGTCTGGTCGGCGACGGGGTGTCGCTCCGTCTCGTAGGTGTCCAGCAGGCCCGGACCGGCCCATCCGCGGAGAACGCCCGCCAGTTTCCAGCAGAGGTTGTGCGCATCGGCGAGGCCGGCGTTCATGCCCAGGCCACCGACGATGGGCATCGCGTGCGCGGCGTCACCCGCCAGCAGGACCCGGCCGTGGCGGAGATGCTCGGCGACGAACGCGCTCATCGCCCAGTGCTGAACCCGCAATACGTCGGCTCGCACCTCGGCGCCGGTGCCGAGGGCACGCGAGACGAGGCCGGGCCAGTCGGCGCGCGCGGCGTCTTCGGGTGTGGGCACGAACCAGGCCCAGCCTCCTTCGGGGTAGAGCGGGGCGAACAGACCGTGGGCGGTGAAGTAGACCCCGGCAGGCTGACGGGCACACCAACGGCCGAGGTCGGCATCGAACACGACGGTGGTGAAGTCCCCCATCGTTCCGGGCCCGGTCGTGCCGATTCCCAGCAGTTGCCTGACGGTGGAGTTCGCGCCGTCGGCGGCGAGTACATAACGGGCGTGGACGCGGGTCTCCTCACCACGCCGGTGGTCGACGAGCAAGGCCACGACGCCGTCGGCCTCCTCGGTCAGGCCGACGAGCTCGACCCCGAACCGTACGGGCGCGTCCGCCGCGCCGAGCAGGGTGGGTTCCAACCGGTCCTGCGAGGTGACCGCGCCGATCACGGGGCTCTCGGGCACCGGCGCGTTGACCCCGACCATCGCCGCCGTGGCGAAGTCGCGGTCGTACAGGGTGTCGCGGAAGCGGATGCGGCCGTACTTCGGCGCGAACGCGTGGGCCGCGATCTCGGTGGCGAGCCCGAGCTGCCGGAAGATCTCCATCGAACGTACGTTGACCAGCCGGGACCGGGGAAAGGGTGACAGCTCGCCATGTTTCTCGACCAGCAACGCCCGCACGCCCCAGCGTTCCAGCAGCGCTCGGGCGGTGAGCCCGACCGGTCCGCCACCGACGATCAATACCGCCACCTCGGTGTCCGCTACGGACATGTCGGGCTTCTCCTGCTCACCTTGGATCCGTCGGGGTACGAGGTCAATCATGCGCACCCGGCGGCCGGCCGCAATGCCCGCGCGTCGCCGTACACCCGAACGTGCGCGGGCAGACGTACGGCTACGCCGCGGCGATGCTGACGCGGTGGACGGTTCGGTGAACTCCCGGCTCGACAGGTGTGGCCGCGTGGTAAGCGGTCGCCGTTTTCCACACCAGGAGGTCCTTCGGCAGCCAGCGGTGTGTGTAGATGTGTTCCGCATCCTGGACGAGGTGGTCGAGCAGGGTGCGGAACTCCTTGACCTGATTGGCGTCGAAGCCGCTCACTGTGCGCAGGTACTCGGGGGCACCGTAGAGATAGCGCCGCCCGGTGGACGCGTCGCGCCTGACCAGCGGGTGTTCGACGGGAGGGTGCTTGATCTCGATCAGGGCCCGCAGTTCGGCCACGGACAGTCCGGCGTGTTCCGGGCCGATGATGAAGTGTCTCGCGAAGGTGTGCACGGCCGTGCGCCCGTCGATCCTTGTTTTCCAGGGGTCCGGCAGGCGGTCGTAGACGTCACAGGCGTTGGCGTACAACGTGTGGCCGCTGGTGTGCGGGACGTCGACGCCGTACAGCATGGAATAGGCCGGCGGATCCTTGATGAACGTGGAGTCCTGGTGCCAGTAGCTCCCGGCGCGGGCGGCTCCCACCGGTTTGTTTCCCTCGACGACGTTCGACATGACGGTGACCTCGGGGAAGGACGGATGCCCGTACCTCGCGTCGGGGAAGGGAACCGGTCTGCCGATCTTGCGCGCGAGGACGACCTGCTGTCCGGGGGTGAGGGCCAGATCACGCACCACGATCAACTCCCGCTGACGCAGCGCCTCGTGGAGGGGGCCGAAGATGTCGGGGCGCCGCAAGTCCTCGAAGGTGACCCCGGTGATCTCGGACCCGATGAATGCCGTGAGCCGACGGATCTGCATACAGACCTCCCCCTTCAGGCGATCGGGGCGTTCCACCCCTCCCCGGACACCGGTGTGGCTGCTCGACGGCAATGTAATCCTTGTTCCCCGGGACCGGAAGCCGGGTTGTCCCGATGTGCTCCCGCAGGGTGGCCGACCGCGGAAGTGCTGGGTTCCCGTTTCAGCGGGTATATGCCCTCATGGTGCGTTGATGCAGTGAGGAGATCGCCATGCCCGCGATGATGACGGCCGACACGGCACCCGTGATCGAGATCGGATCTCTCACCAAGAAATACGGTCGGACCGTCGGTGTCGAGGGGCTGGACATCACCGTCGGCGAGGGCGAGGTGTTCGGTTTCCTCGGGCCGAACGGAGCGGGCAAGACGACCACGATCCGGTGTCTGGTGGGGCTGCTGCGCCCCACCGGGGGCCGGGTCCGGGTGCTCGGTCTCGACCCGGTCGCCGACCACCGCCGGCTGGCCCCGTCCCTCGGGTATCTGCCGGGTGAGCTGCGGCTGTACCCGGAGCTCACCGGCGGGCAGACCCTGGAGCTGCTGGCCGACCTGCAGGGCGCCGCCGTCTCCCGGCGCGCGGAGCTGTGCGATCGGCTCGGGTTGTCGGCGGCGGACCTCGGCCGCAGGGTCGTGGAGTACTCGCGCGGCATGAAGCAGAAGCTCGGCCTGGTCCAAGCGCTCCAGCACGATCCCGTGCTGGTGATTCTCGACGAACCGACCGAGGGTCTCGACCCACTGGTCCAGGAGACGTTCTTCGCCCTGCTGGCCGAAGCCGCGGCCGCCGGGCGTACGGTGCTGCTCTCCAGCCACGTGCTGCCGGAGGTCCAGCGGGCCTGCGGGCGGGTGGCGATCGTCCGGGCCGGGCGGCTGGTGACCGTCCAGTCGGTCGCGGCCCTGCGCGAGGCGCGGGCCCGCAGGGTGCGATTCACCTTCGGGGACGGGCGCGGCGCGAGGCGACTCGGCGCGGCGGAGCGCTGGACGCCGCGCTGGCAGGGCGACAAGGTCGAGTTGCTGGTCCCTCCGCACGAGGTGGTCGCCGTGGTACGCGATCTCCTGACCCTTCCCGTGATCGACCTCACCGTCGAGGAGGCCGGGCTGGACGAGGCCTTCCTCGACCTCTACCGGCAGCCGTCGCGGACCGGGCGGGAGGGCCGGTGAAGAGCCGTTTCCCCTTGCTGTGGCTGGCGCTCTACCGGCGCAGGCGGATGCTGGTCGCGCTGTCGACCGGCATGGTGGTCTTCGAACTGCTCATCGTGGTGATCACTCGTGCGGTCCCGCCGTCGGACCTCTTCGGCGGTGCGGGGCATACCCCGCCCAGCGCCTTCAGGGCATTCAGCGGTTCGAACGGTGAGGTGTCGATCGCCAGTTACCCCGGGCTGCTCGGGGCGGGTCTGACCCACCCGTTCTGGATCGCGCTGCAGCTCACCGCGATCGGCTCGCTGGCCGCCGGCGCGGTCGCCGCCGATGTAGAGTCGGGCACCATCGAGCTGCTGATGGTGCGTCCGGTCACCCGCACCCGTCTGCTGGCCGAGCGGACGGCGGCCCTGGTCCTGACCTTGGTGGTGCTCAACGCCGCCGCCACGGTCACCGTCGCCGCCGGGGTCGGGCTCTTCCCGGACCTGCACGCGGCGGTGCCGTTGAGCGGTGTGTTCGCCGCGGGGCTCCAGGGCTTCGGCTTCGCCCTGTGTCTGACGGGTCCGGCGCTCGCCGCGTCCGCGGTGGCCGGGCGCCGGGCGCAGGTGACCGGAACGACGATCGCCGTGGGTGCGGTGGGCTTCGCGGTCAACTTCGTGGCGCTGGCCTGGAAGCCAGCCGCCCCCCTGCGGTTCGTCAGCCCGTTCCACTACTACGCCCCCGGCGACGCGCTGGCCCACGGAGCCGTTCCTTGGGGGTATTTGGGGGTGCTCGTGGGCGTCGGCCTGCTGGGGATCACCGCGTCGTTCCGGCTGCTGGCCCGCCGGGACCTGGCGCCCTGACATCGGCCGGGGACATGACCGGGCGCGATCGGCGATCCGGGGTGTCAGCGCACGGCGAGGGTCGCGTGCCAGGTCTCGCCGGCGCTCCGGCGGCTGGTCAGTTGGACGTCACCGGTGGCGGTCGGGGTGAACAGGGCGGCAGTGGTGCCGATCGGCAGGGTCATCACGCCGTTGTTGCCACGCGTGACGGCCGTCTCCGGTTGTGCCGTGATCGGCTGCCAGCGTCGCTGCGGATCATTGCTGTGCGCGTTGAGGAACACGGCGATCTCCTGGCCCCGCGCCAGGCAGATGCGTGCGCCGTTGTCGTTCTCGGTGAGCGTCCCGTCGGTGTGCGGCAGCACGGCCTTTCCGGGGGCACGGCACGGTGGTGTCCGATGTGCCGGGGTCGCCCGTCCCGTGGTGGCGGCACAGCCGGTGAGGACGAGCAGGACGAGGACGGTACGGGCGATGAGGGCAAGGGTGCGGTGGCTCATGGCGTGGGCCGTTTCTGCGTTGCCGCGGGATGCCGGAGGGTGGGCGGAGCATCCGGCTCCGCCCACCCGGGCAGGTCAGCCTCCGCCTTGGTCGCCAGCGGTCTCACCGCCGGTCGTGTCGTTGTCGGTGATCCAGCCCGAGTCGGGCACCGGGTCCGGGAGGGTCTCGGCGTACTCGTGGCCGCCGGCGAGGGTCACACCTTCGTTGCTCGGGTCGACGCCACTGCTGCCGACGGGCTGGATGTCGGGGCCGCTCACGCCGAAGTACTGTGCGGCCTTGATGGCCTCGCTCGCGAAGTCGGACTGCGTGGGGCTCTGCGGCGAGGCCGCGCTGTCGTCGAACCACTGCCCCACTCGCTGGGTTCCCCACCACACGACATATACCTGGGGCGCGTCCTGGATCGCACCACCGTGGTACGTCACGGGGTTGGTGTTCGAAGGCAATATGGGGTGCGGGGGCTGAGGGCGAGGGATGCGGCCCTGCCGCGGCCCCATGCTGCGGGGCCATGCCGAGAAATCCGAGGACGAGAACGAGGACGCTCAGGGCGGCAAGCCCCGCGACCGACCCTTCGCCGACTCAGGGTGACGAGACTTCACGGGCCCAGGCCTGCGCCTCGGCGAGGTTCCGTGCGACGCCGACCGCCTGGTAGCCGAACCCGTCCCACTCCTCGAGCAGCCGCTGCTCGTCCGGCCGTACGTGACGCCCGCCGCCATTCACGGGCCGGTGACGCCGCGGGCCGTCCGCGGGCGGTCGGCGGCGCTCGTGGTAGACGGCGAGGGGGTCGTCGGACGGTTCGTCTGCAGAGGTGCGGCGTGCGTGCTTGCCCATGCCTCCGGAAGGGTGGACTCCCAGAGGCGATCCTGTCAATTTCCCTTCCATCGCTGCGCTGTTGAAGATCGCCCGTGGAAGGTGACGCACACGAACAGGGAGCTGAAGGCGGTGATGTCAGTCGCCTGTCACGGCGATTCACGCAGGAACAGGGCTCCGCAGCTGTGGCAGACCGGGATGCCCGAGCCCCAGTCGTCGGAGGACCGCACCGCCGACTGAGGTTCCAGCTCCCGGCCGCACATGGCCGTGAGCGAGTCCGCGCGCACGACGTGCCACGTCTTGACCTGGGCATCCGGGTCCTGGAGCAGGCTGCCGTTTGCGTATTCCGCACGAAGTTCGTGTTCCACTGCCATGCTCCCTGTCGCCCGCCCTTGCTGGTGAACGGCTGAGGTCGTGCTCAGCCGGCAAGGCCGCGTCCAGCCTATGGCCGACGGTTGACGGCGGAGATATCCCGGTAGGTGTGTCCGGCAAGTTACACCCGGTGGTTCAGCGAACGAGCGCGATCACGGTCGGATCCCGGACGCATGCCACTCCTCGGCCAGCAGCGACCAGACCTCCTTGTCGTGCCGGACCCCGTTGTGCGGGAAGTAGGAGCGCAGCACGCCGTCCAGGTGCATGCCCAGCCGCTCGGCGACCGCGCGGCTGCGCAGATTGAGCGTGCTGTTGAACCACTCCACCCGCTGCATCCCACGCTCGACCAGCGCGTACTCCATCAGGTGCCGCACGGCCGCGGTGACCAGCCCGCGCCCCTCGCCCGCCTTCTCCGCCCACACTCCGATCTCGCAGTTGCCGGAGCGGACGTCGAAGTGGACGAACATCACGCCGCCGACCAGTGTCCCGTCCAGCCAGATGCCGTAGATCCGGCCGGTGTCGCCCGCCTGCTTGTCGGCGTACGACTGGAGCGTCGCCCGAGCCGATTCCAGGTCGGTGGAGCGGGAGGCCCACGGGATCCAGGGGTCGGTGTTCGGCCGGGCGCGGTCGATGTGCGCGAGGAACTCCTCGGCGTGCCAGGGCTCCAGCGGGCGCAGCTCGGCGGCAAGGGTGGTGGACAGCGGTATGGCGTACATGGGGAACCTCCAGCGGCACACGATGACACACAAGGTACGTAACAAACGTTTGGTATGTACGATAGCGGCATGACCCCAGCTCGTGGAGACCATGACGCCCGCCGCCGCGAGGTTTCCGAGGCCGTCTGGCGCGTCCTGGCCGCACGCGGCTTCGGCGGGCTGACGTTGCGCGCCGTGGCGGCGGAGATGAACGCCTCCACCGGGCTGCTCACCCACTACTTCCCGAACAAGCGCGCCCTTGTCGGCTACGCGCTGGACGTCCTGTCCCAGCACTCCGAGAACCGCCGCCGCCGGACCGCGCCCGCCGAAGGGCTCGCCGCGCTCCGCACCGCGCTGCTCGACATCCTCCCGCTCGACGCGGAGAGCACCGTCGGCAATCGCATCTGGGTCGGCTCCTGGGACGTCGCGCTCGCCGATCCCGAACTCGCGGCCGAGCATTCCGCGCGCTACCGCCGCTCCCGCGAACGCCTCGTCGTCCACATCACCGCCGCCCAGCGGCGCGGCGAGCTTCCCGAAGACGTCCCGGCCGCCGAACTGGCCGCCACGGCCCAGGGATTCACGCTCGGCCTGGTGGTCCAGGCACTGCTCTCACCCGAGGAGTTCCCACCCGAACGCCAGGTGACGTTGCTGGACGACTGGCTGGCCAACTGGCACGGAACGCGGCAGCTTTAAGCGCTACCCGGATGTGTGCAGGTTCTCCCCGAAACCACCCACCGCCCGGGAGATGGCGTCGGGCACCTCGTCCAGGTGAGCCTGCCCGTGGGGGTGGTATGTGCCGGAAGGCAGTGGGGCGGAGCCGCCGGTGTACACGGCAAGCACGTGTTCGCCGGGGCGGATCACCTCCTGCTCGATCGCGTCGAGGGCACCCACGAGGGAGTAGAGCCCGGCGCGCTCCCCGGGCTGTCCGTCGCTGTCGCGTGTCACCGTCACTCCGGCTTCCTGCAGCATGGCGGTGGCCTGCGGCTCGAGCTGCCGGTAACGGGTGTTGGTGACGTGGCGCACGGTGCCCCGGGAAGTGGAGCAGAGCCGGCGCATCCGCTGGACGAGTTCATCGGTGAGGACACGCCGGAAGAGAGTGGGCTCCACCATGTCGGCGTCCGGGTCGCCCTTCCGGCCGGTGACGGCGTGGACGAAGGGTGTCACCGCTTCTTGCTGGATGCCGAGGAACCGGGGCACGCGCATGGCCGTGCGATCCGTACGCCCGATCTCCTCCACCCCTTGGTAGAAGCCGAAGGGGCCGTACGCGCTGGAGATCGCCTGTACGTGCCAGTCCCAGTGGCGGTCCAGCTCGCGTGCGGCGTCCCGCAGGAAGTACGCGCGCGCCTTGTTCGCTTCGTCCTGGTCGGACCGGGTGGGCGCGACGGGGATCCCGGAGGTCCGTGCGTAGGCGGCCAGGGCGGCCTTGATGTGCTGCTCGGTGGCGTCGACCTCGACGAACCGGACGGTCTTCGCCTGGGCGAGGTGCGGCAGGAACTTCCCGCGGGAGGCGGGCGGGTACAGGAACACGGCGCGGATACCGACGTGGGCGGTGTAGGCGGCCATGGCGTTGGCGGTGTTTCCCGAGCTCTGCCCCAGGATCAGCGCATGGTTCTCACCGAGGCACCGGGCGACGGCGACGCACGCGAGCCAGGACTTGAAGGTGCCGGTGGTGTTGGTGGTGGACAGGTCCAGCACATCGAGGAGGACCTCGCGGTGGGGCGGCAGTTGCACAATGCGGCCGCCCTCAAGGAGGGACGCGCGCCGGATGAGCTCCGGCGCGATGTCCAGGTGGGCGGCGTACCGCTCGATGACACTCGTGTCCTGCGCGTAGATCTCGATACTCTCCCCCTCGCCCCATAGTCCCCCATAAGGGTTGTAACAGATATCCCTTCCGAACAGCCCAACTGTGGGTAAATATCGTCCTCGTGAGTGAGACGTACGGCCCCGACGGCGGAAGGCAGCCAGCATGCGAACGACGCACGGGCCCGGCGAGGCCGTCCGGTCAGGGCTGGCACGGGTCAGGGCGTTCGCCCGGACGGAGATCGGACCGTATCTGGCCGAGCATCCCGAAGCGGACTACCCCCGCCCCCTGGTCCAACGGCTCGTGCAGCTGGGCACGTTCGGGGTGACCGTACCCGCGGAGTACGGCGGGGCGGACTGGGACCGCGCGGACGTGGCCAGGCTCGGCTATGAACTGGGGCGCGGCTGGCAGCCGCTCGCCGGCCTGGTGGGCACCCACCTGAGACTCTGCCGAGAAGTACGGCAGCACGGCACCCCCCAGCAGCGCCGGGCCTGGCTGACCTCGATGGCCCGTGGCGAGACGGTGTTCGCCCGTGCCTACCACGAACAGGGCATCGGCCATCCCTCGCGGCTGCGCAGCAGCGTCACCCGGAGCGGGGCCACGGGCGTGCTCGACGGCCGTAAGAGCTGGGTCACCAACGCCCGCGACGCCGATCGTGTCCTGGCCATCGCCCGGGGCCCCGACGCCGTCCTGGGGGTGTTCGTCGATCCGGCCCGGCCCGGGGTGACCATCGGCCCGGAGCTGCCGCGCCCCGGCATGCTCGGCGTCTCCCTGGCGGAGATCACCTTCACCGGTTACGAGTTCGACCCGGACGAGGAGGTCCTGGGCGGGTGGGGCCACGACATCACCACATCCCTGCTCGCCCATGATGTGACCGGCTATGTCTCCCGTGCCCTGGGCTCGGCCGACGCCGTGCACGCACACGCCCTGCGCTTCGTGCGCGACACCCTGGAGCAGCGACCGGCCGAAGTCAGGGGCGCGATGCTGTTGCGCGTCGGCGAACTGGCCACACGGGTGATGGTGATGCGGTCGGTGTGGCAGAGCCTGCTGGGACCGGACGCACCCGTGACGTCCGAGGCGGCCAAGGTGTTCTGCACAGCAAACCTCCAGGAGGCCGTGCGCGAGGCGGCACTGCTGTGCGGGGGAGCCGGTTACGCCGCGCCCGAGACCACGTTGGGCCGCCACTACCGGGACGCACTGGCCCTGTTGATCGTCGGTGCGCCCAACGACGCGCTGCTGCAGCGCATCGGCGAGCGGGAGCTGGGGCGATCGTTCACTGGTCGAGGGTTCCTTTCTGGCTAGAGGTGAAGGTGACGGCGCGGGTCGGGAAACAACGGCCGTCACACGGCGGACGAACCCTCTACCGTGGGCCGGACCATCACCACGCTCCGCCTGCGCTGGCTCCGGCCGTGGAGGGCGTGTTCGAAGCCCTCGCCCTGCTGAGGGCAGAGCCCTTCGAGGGGCGGGTGCACCTGGTGTCCAAGGCAGGCCCGAAGGTGGCCGCGAACACCTGCGCATGGCTGCACCACCATGAGTTCTTCCGCCGCACCGGCGTCCCCGCCGGAAACCTGCATTTCGTTCGCGAGCGTGCCGGCAAAGCGCCGGTCTGCGCGCAGTTGAACATCACGCACTTCGTCGACGACCGCCTCGACGTCCTGGGGCATCTGACCACGGTCGGCCACCGTTACCTGTTCACCGGCGGACTGGGTGACAAACCGGCTCCGAGAGCAATACCGTCCTGGGCGACAGCAACGGGCACGTGGGCCGAACTCGCTGCCGCGATTGCCTTCACAGCAAGCTGACGAGTGCGGCCGCACCCCCGCCACCCCCCATATAGGTCACGCGTTCGATGTCATGCGCGCCACCACCGGACGGCCTAACGATGGAGCGCGCGATCCGCGCCGCCTTCGCCCCAAGTGAAGCCGCCAGGCCCGGCCCCAGGCGAGGGCGAACCCGGCCCACCAGGGCGCTATGCCCCCTTTGTCTGGATAGACTGTGCAGTGTGATCAAGCCTGGCCGGCTGCGGCTCCGTCGTCGCCACGGCCGGTGGCCGCTTACTCCGCTGTCCCCGGTGATCCTCACCGTTGTCATCGCCAGCCTGGCCTACACCACGCCCAGGAGCATGGCCTTCAGCCGTCTCCTGCCCGCGGCGCCCGCTCTTGCCGCCTCCATGTGGCCCGTACTCCCCACCGTCCTCCTGGGCACGGTCTGCCTTCTGCTCATGATCGGCCTCGGCATCGTCTTCCCCGACCTGGGGACGGGGTACACGGCGGCGGGGATCGTCGCGGTCACCGTAGCGGCCGCGTACGGAAGTCACGTCCGGCTCCAGCGGGAGCGGACGCTCTTCCAGGTCCGGCTCGTCGCCAACGCGGCGCAGCAGGTGGTCCTGAGCCCGATGCCGCGCTGCTTCGGAGACATCGAGATCGAGTCGCTGTACCTCGCGGCCGCGGCCGAGGCCCGTATCGGCGGTGACTTCTACGAGGTGGCCGACACCCAGTACGGAGTCCGGTTGCTCATCGGAGATGTCCGGGGCAAGGGTCTGCCGGCGGTGGGGTCGGCGGCGGCGGTGGTCAACTCTTTCCGGGAGGCGGTCTACGACGAGCCCGACCTGGGCAGTATCGCGCGCCGCCTGGAGGCGAGCAGCGCCCGTTACAGCGCCGCGTTCCCCCTTGAGGATCTGATGGAGAGCTTCATCACCGCTCTTCTCGTCGAGATCCCGCACGAGGACGGCCGTATCGCGATCCTCAACTGCGGACACCCACCGCCCCTGCTCCTCGGCCGTGGAGAACTCCACGTCCTGGAGCCCACCGCTCCCTCGCCGCTGCTCAACCTCGCCGAACTGATCGGCGATCACTACAGCGTCGACACCTTCGACTTCGCCCCCGGCGACCATCTGCTTCTCTACACCGACGGTGTCACCGAGGCCCGCGACCGCGATGGCGAGTTCTTCCCGCTGGCGGCCTGGATGCGGCGGCAGACACCGGAGCGGCCCCGCGAGCTTCTCGACGGGCTGCACCGTGACCTCCTCCGCTACAGCAGCGGAGGCCTTGACGACGACATCGCCGCACTCGCCGTGCGTCTGCGTGAACCGGCCGGACCCGCTTGACGGCCGGATGGAGGCGCCCGCTGCGGCCACTACTGGCGCGAGGGCTCCAGCTCCACGTTGTCGAGCAGCGGGCCGCGCTCGGCGAAGCCGCCGGGTCCATGGCCCCAGGTGTTGTTGGAGAACTCCACCCAGGTCGTCCTGTCCCGCGCCGGGAACAGCTGGGAGTTCTTCTCCCAGCCCACGTCCTGCGGACGGTTGCCCATCGGGTCGACCGAGGAGGTGCGTGCCCCTCCGGATGAGAACGACACCAGGACGTCCTTGACCGCGCGGGGCTCGGCCGGGTCACCCGCGAGGTCGAACCGGACGTCGTACTTCTGCCCCGGGACGGTGTCGAAGGACCGCCGGACGGTGCCCTCGCCGAGAAGCTGCAGGGACTGCTTGCCCTCGGACGCGTTCAGGACTGCCGTGTCGCAGAGCCGCGCCTCACCGGCGGTCACCTCCCATGCGCCCACCCGGTCGCCTGTATGGAAGGTCCGGCACTCCCCCGGAGCGAGCGACGGGTTTTCGAAACCGTCGGCGGCGAGCGGTGCCGCCGGCGCTTGCGGGGCGAGGGCCAACGTCAGAGCGGCCGTGCCGAGCGTGGTGACCGTCAGGCCGAGCGCCCGCCGGCGTCGTCGTGCGGGTAGACGTATCGCTTCCATATCCGTACCTCTCGCCTCATGTCTGGAGATCAACTTGGCGATCAGCTTTGCCGGTACGGGACACGGACGCAACGGAGTTATGGGAACGGGCCCGCAGTGCGAAGCCGGCGGCGCCGCGGTCCCGCCGCACGACGAGGTTTCGCCCTACGGATCTCCTCTACCAGAATCAGCCGGGTGGACATCATCGATGGAGCACCGGCTCCGCCCGCATCCCTGCGGGCTCTGGCCCTGACGAACTATGGGCATTTCACCACCATGCGCGTGGAGAACGGAACGGTCCGGGGTCTGTCACTGCACCTCGACCGGCTGACGCGGGACTGCCGCGCGGTGTTCGGGGCGGAGCTGGACCCCGCGCGCGTCGTCGAGTACGTCCGGCGGGCGGTCGACGACCGGTCCGGGCCGGTCACCGTGCGCGTCACCGTCTTCGATCCGGACCTGGACACGCTCCGTCCCTGCGCGGAAGCGAACCCCCGCGTTCTGGTGACGGCCCGGCCAGCCGGTGCGACGGCTCCGCCGCCGTTGAGGGCGAAGCTCTTCGCTTTCCGGCGCGACACACCCGCGGTGAAGCACGTCGGCCTGTTCGGTCAGTACAGGTTGCGGCGGGAAGCGCAGCTGGCCGGGTTCGACGACGCGCTGTTCGTCGAACCCGCGGGAGGCGTTTCCGAGGATGTCGTTTCCGAGGAAGTCGTTTCCGAGGGCAGCACGTGGAACGTCGGTTTCGTGGACGCAGGGGGCACGGTGGTGTGGCCGCGGGCCGATGTGCTGGCCGGAGTCACCATGCGGGTGCTCCGGGCCGCCCACGGGCGCACCGTGACGGCTCCGGTTCCGGTCGGCCGACTCCCCCGTATGCGCGCGGCCTTCGCCACGAACGCCTCGGTCGGCGTGCGCGCGATCAGCGCGATCGACGACATGTCGTTCCCGGAGAACGAGAAGGTCGTCGGAGAACTGCGTGAGCTGTACGCGCGCATCCCCGGCGAGCCCTTGTGAGCAGCCCTGAACCTCCGGAACAGACAGATCCATTTTTGTCAGGGCATGGCCGGGGTCTCGCGCCGGGACAGGGCGTCGGAGGTCCTCACCGTGATCCAGAGCGAGGCCACGAGGGTGAGGACCAGCGCGACGCCCACGGCGAAGACGCTGCCGCTCGCGACGGGCTGGGGGCTGCCGCCCTCGGAGCGGGCGGAGCCGCTGAGGAAGGGGACGACGGCCAGGACGGCGAATCCGAGGGCGGCCTCGGCCCGGACGACCTTCGGGAAGTGCCGCAGCGTCAGGTGCAGGAGGGAAGCCGTGGAATCGGCACGGCGGGCCTGGGCTATGCGGGGCATCAGCCAGAACTGGTTGAAGCCGCCGGCCGCGACCATGCCGAGGACCAGCACGGTCTTGACGAGGAGGAAGAAGCCGTAAGTGGTCGTCCACAGCTGACCGACGGTGCCGACGTGCTTCCAGCTCATCCACAGGCCGGAGATCAGTACCGCGCCGACGCAGACCAGGGCGACGAAGCTGAAGCGACGCCAGAGGTCCGACCACAGGACACCGGCGTTCCCGCTCAGCCTGCCCCGGGCACCGGCGAGGGCGGCGAGCAGGACCAGGCCGCCGATCCATACGGTGCCGCTGACGATGTGCACCTGGTCGAACAGGAGGTCCAGCACCTTGTCCGCGTTCTTCGGCGCGGTGGCCGGTATCGCCGCGATGAGCGAGACCGCGAGCGACAGGGGCAGAGCGGTCAGCGCGAGCGCGTTCAGATGCCGACGCGCCCGCGGGGCGAACAGCACGATCAGTGCGGCGGACGCCAGGATCAGGACGGTGTTCTGGACCAGGTAGATCGTGCCCTGGGCCACCCAGGTTCCCTTCGCCGCGGGTGCCCGCAGGAAGTTCCAGATCCGTCCCGGCTCGAGGGCGTCCCCGAAGGGCATGCCCTTGCCGGCTCGGGCCAGGCGGGCGGCGAGCTGGAAGTAGCCGGTCACGAGCAGGACCACCCCGGCCCAGGCCAGGCAGCCGGCCGTCCGACGTCGCATGGCCGCGACATCGCCGCGCTCGTTCTCCGGGGCGCGAAGCGCCGGGCGGACCGCTGCCGCGTACGTCACCGTGGCGCCGACAGCCCCGGACAGGCCAAAGAAATAGCCCGATTTGGTAAGAATTCTCCAGGTCGGAGGCGTGGCGTAGCCGACCGAGGCGGCCAGATGAGCGAGGGTCATGAGAGGGAAGGCTAACCTAATTTTTTCGAGGCTCGTCCACTCGGGCACGACCCCCACAGCCCTGTCGGCACCCCCTTCGCGGCACCCGGCCCAGCCGTCCGGGCGCCGCGGGTTTCGGTGATGGTCCGTCAGAGTTTGAGCTGTGCGTAGTAGGCGTCAGGGTCCCGGCCTTCCGGAGCGGGATAGAACTGGCGGGCCCACTTGCGGTGGGCGCCGATGGGGCCGTCCCCGTCGGCGAGCCTCGGAGGCGCGATGAAGCGCTTGTGGTGGAAGATCCCCAGGTCGCGGGCCGCGTCCTTCCGGGTCTGCCAGAAGATGGGGTGGTGGATCGCGCGCACCGTCTTCCGGCCGAGCCATTCGCGGACCGGACCGGAGCGGTTCCGGGAGGAGAGAAGTTCCAGGCTGGAGGCCAGGCTGTAACGCATGCGGGCGGGACCGATGGGGGTGGCGAGCAGCCAGTTGACCGAATAGAGGCCGTATTCGGGCATCTCCACATTGATGTTGGCACCCGCGAGCCCCGGGAACTGATTGACGAATTCGCTTTCCACACAGACCGGGCCGATCCTGCGTCCGGACTTCATGGTCACCCACCCGAAGGGGCCCTCGTACTTCGGTGGCACGAGGACCTGCAGGTCGATCAGACCGTGCAGGTAGGTGAGGTGGGTGTAGTCCACGACGTTCTCCGAGACGTCCTGGGGGTATCCACCGAGATCGGTGATCTGGTAGATGGGGTCGCGGGCGTTGTCGAGTCCGCTGAGGCCTGCGGACACGTCCCAGGTCGGCCCTGTTCCTTCGTGGTGGTGCCAGGCCCAGACGATTCCCCATTTCTCCTGCACCGGGAGCAGGGACAGCGAGAGTTTCGGAGTCGGCCCGTACGGGCTGTGGACGCAGTCCCCGTCGATGGAGTAGCGGAGATTGTGGAAGGGGCACTGGAGTTGTTCGCCCTGCACTGTTCCACCGAATCCGAGGTGTGCGCCGAGGTGGGGGCAGTACGGGCGGGTGGCCCGGAGCGTGCCGCGTCGGGTGCGGAAGACGACGAGGTCTTCCCCCATGAAGGGGACCGTGCGGACGGAGCCGGGTGTCCACATGTCGGAAAATCCGGCGCAGAACCACCCGTTGGGGTACGGGAGAGCGGGAGGCCCGCTCCTTTCCCCGGGAAGGACTTCGTCCGGGAATTGCCTGACTCGCGGGGTCGGTTTCTTTCCCATTCCTCACCAGGATTCCGGTTGGTCAGCTGTCGATGGCGGTGTCAGGAATCCTTCCGTGCGCTTGTAGCGCAGGCATGATTCCTGCCAGCGGTAGTAGCCGGACAGGCCGTCCTCGAGGATCTGGACGCCGCGCAGGACGTCGTCCTTGTGGGCCGCGTGCGGGTCGCCGGGAATGCCGGTCATCGCGCGCAGCCGGTCGGCGATCCTCGTGAAGTCGCGCAGTCGCTGTTCGACCATGTACGCGACGTGGCGTGCGGCTTCCTGAAGGCCGATGCCCCGGTCCTGGCTCAGGACCAGGACGAGATTGTGGGGGTTGCGGTAGTGGAGATCCTTGCGAACGGTGAAGGTGTCGTTGGACCACAGCCACAACTCGGCGGTCATCTCGCGGAGCTCGTAGAACAGACCGCGGTGGATGCGGTCGGGAATGTCGGCTCCTTGGAGGCCTTCGAGGGCATCCATGCTGGGGCGGGTGGCACCGTTGATCAGGCGCAGGCGCAGATACGCGTCGGTGTCCGGGAGTTCTTCCGCGGACCGGTTGTGAACTTCCTTCTGCATGGCGTTCAGGTACTGCATGGTGTGGGCCGCGAAGCGGCTGCGCGGCCGCTCGGGGAAGTAGTCGTGGAAGTCACCCCACAGGTCGGCCAGGGCGCGAGCGTGCGGGAGGGAGAGCCTGGGATCTCCGGGTGGTGGGGGCGGGCTCTGGCGCAGGACGTAGTCGAGCTGGGATTTACCGTCCTGGAAGGCCCTCGGATTCCGTCCGTACGGTCCGTCGTCGAATATGTCGTCCCACAGGAAAAGCCAGGCGACCCACCTCGCCATGAGGACGGCACCGAGGGTGTCCGTGCGGGGGCACCACCAGCCGGAGAACAGACCTGACTGCATATCGACGATACGCTGACGTGCCGCGTCGTTGTTCAGCATGCCGAAGTCATCGGCCCATTCCTGTGCTTCCTTCTCGGCCAGCCCGTGGCTCGGGTTGAGACGGACCGGCCAGGGCATGCGGTAGTCGGGGATCTTGTAGTGGGCCATGGCTGCCATGCTCTGCGCATACGTACCTTCGAACAGCATGGGCTTGGGCACGGAGGCCTCCTGGCGGTGGAGGGTCAGCGACCGAAGCGGCGCTGGCGGTGGGAGTACCAGTGCAGTGCCTCGTCGAATTGGCGCTTGGTGAAGTCGGGCCAGAGCGTGGGCGTGAAGTACAGCTCGGCCTGCGTGGCCTGCCAGGGCATGAAACCGGACAGGCGTTGCTCTCCCGATGTGCGTATCACCAGGTCCAGGTCGGGCTGTCCCGCGGTGGTCAGGTGTGCGGCGATGAGGTCTTCGGTGACGGCTGCCGGTGCGACGCCGGTCTGCATATCGACGATCAGGCGGCGCACCGCCGCGACGATTTCCTCGCGGCCTTCGTAGACGACGGCCGCGTTGAGCGTCGCGCCGTGCGCGTCGGCCGTGTCCCGGGCGATGTCCCGTAGCCGGTCCGCTTGTTGCTGCGGCAGGAGATCCAGGGCACCGATCGGACGGATGCGCCACTTCCTGGTCTCGGCCATGGCGCGGAGCCCGTCGGTGATGACGGTGACGAGCGCGGACACCACAGGTGTGGGCCTGGAGAGATTGAGTGTGGACAGGGCCCAGACCGTCACCCAGCCGATGCCCTCGTTGTCGCACCAGTCCATGAGCTCGCCCACCTTGCCCGCGCCCTCACGGTATGCCTCGATCGAGGAGACACCGTGGGCTCGTGCCCAGCGCCGGTTCCCGTCAGGGATCACCCCGAGATGGCGCGGGAACACGGACGGCTGGGACAGTACGGGCTGACGCTGCTCGGCGCGGGAAATGTCGGCGACACCTCGAGGCAGGGCGAAATACCGACTCTCCTCGTCCCTCTCCATGGTCTCGACGTCCTCTAAGGCGCGCTGCGCCGGCCACTCCAGGGCACCCCCGACCCGAGCCCCGGAGACAGCTGAGCCCTCCGGTCCGGGGACGGTCGTCCCGGCGGCATCGCCCGGCCCGCCGACGGGCGTGCCGCGCCCCGGCGCCTCACCCGGGGTGCCGATGCCCTTGCCATGGCCCTCGTGGCCGGTCGTGAGGGTGCCGCAGTACTCCTTGGCGAACCGCGCGGCCTTCTCGTGAACCTTGTTGACCGACGGGCAGGTCGGATCAGTGGCCACGAGCTTCGGCTCGGCGGTCTCATCATGGACAGCCGGTGTCACCACTTGCGCCAAGAACACCACGATGGAACCTTCAGGCGCCTCGGCAGTCTCGTCGACGAAGGTCACGCTCTTCTTCTCCAGAGCCGGTACGACGTACTCGTCGGGGGCGGTCTCGTGCCGGGCGTGGACCGGCACCCCGTACTCCAGAGCCGTATCCACCACTTGCACAACTCGGTGGGCACCCCCGCGGAACCGTCGCAAGCCAGTCGCAGGACTCGCCGTGTGCACGGCGGCCTGCCCCATCGCGCTCAGCCGACGGATGGCCTGTGCCTTTGCCGGTCATCACATACGCGACCGGTCGGCCCACGCCACACCCCCGGCACAACACCGCCTCGATCTCAGTGGTGTTGCGGCCGCCGAAGGCCCGGAGCGGACGAGCCCGGGACCGGTGAGCGGCCGAGGCGCATGCCGGCCCCGCCACCGGGCATCAACGTGTCCAGGCGCACAACCACCACGCCGGCAGGCGGAGCGTGCGACCCCGCTCGTGTGCCGCCCGCGGGCGGCCGGAGACCGATTCTCCGCCGGGTCCTGGACCGGCTCCGCCCGGCCGGGACAGCCGGGCGCATCCGTCTGCCGCCGCCCGGCGTCGAGAACGAGTGCGCCCCGGGAGGAGTCGAGGAGCCGGTACAGGGCAACGGCCAGCCCCACCGGCAGACTCAGCACCAGAAGACCGCCCGATGCGCATACCGTTTCGATCAGGAACTCTCGGGTCCGACGGGCCAGGGCGGGCAGCCGTGCGGCAGGGCGTTTCCACAGCTGGGCGAAATCAGACACCTTCAGCGAATGCCGGTTCGTGGCAGTCACAGCGAAACGGCCTCCCCACACTCGTGCCCTGCGCGGACGGCCGTATCCCTGGTCGCGGTGCCGTTCCGGGCGCTCCATGGACCCGCCGCGGACAGGGCAGGAAGGCACGCCCCACAACGACGGGAGGAACAGCGCACCCGTGGCTCCAAGACAGTGAAACGGCGTTCCACCCGGCTACACCCACTCAACACGCGCTGAGCAGCGAAGACAACCCCCGGCCGAGGGGCGCGTGGATCGCTCCGCAGCCCGCGCCCCATTCGCCCGTGACCGTGGCACATGCCGTGCGGAAGCGCTTTCTCCGCACTCCCTGCACGCCCACCCGCGGTAGGTACTCGAGTTCGACGAGGTGACGAGCCGGGTGGCTGGGGTCCGTGGGCCGACGGCGGCGGCTGGTCGGCCGGCGGGCTTCTCCGTACGCGCGCACGCCCTGTCCAGGACCCGGCTACCGCCTCCAGTAATGTGCCGTCCTGCTGGTGCACTTGATGACATGCCCGGTGTCGTACGGCGCGGCCCACACCTGGATCAGATACTCCTCCACCGGACCGTCGGCCGCGCGGGGGTCGCCGTCGTCGCGGTGCCGCCCGTGCACCCGCAGCCGGTAGTCATCCGGGCCGGGCAGGTCCAACTGCCGTGCCGAGTCGCCCTCCTGGCCGTCCGCGCCGAAGTCGACGAACGGTGAACGCCACGCGACGGACACCTCGGCGACGTCCTGCCAGGTGTCCATGTCATCGACCGGAGGCGGCTTGTCGTCCCACAGCTGAGCGGTGACCGTGACCCGGCCGATCTCCTGGCCGCACAGGATACGGGCGCCGTCCCCCGCGGGGTCGGCCGCGACCAGGCCGTTGCCTCCGGTCCACTCCGGCTGGAACTCCACCACCAGTTCCTCCCCGGCCAAGTCGACCGTGGTGGCGTCCACGTGCACGGTACCGGTGGTCTGGTGGATCAGGCTGGGCATGGGATCACCTTTTCTCGTACAGAGGGCCACACCCATATTGGGTGTGGCCCCCGTCGCTTGGCCTGCTTCACGTCGGATCCGGCAGAGAGGCGCTTCAGTCGTGGCCGCAGCCGACCGGGCCCATCAGGCCCGGCTCACCGAGCTGCTTCTTCGGCACATTGACGACCTGTACGTAGAAGGCGTCGTTCTCCAGGACGCGCTGCCCGTTCAGGACGGACTTGCGCAGCGATCCCTCACGCGAGTTGGCCGTGCCGTTGAGGAAGTGACAGCTGTAGTCCGGGTTCCGGCTGGCGCCCTCGTACGTCTGGGCGAACGGGTACTCGTCGCAGGTCAGGTCGGGGCGCCCCGGCGGGCGGGGAACGTCGCTGCCGCAGGCGACCCCGCGGTTGTCGTCCTGCAGCTTCTGGTCGAAGGTGCGGTGCAGCGGATAGCGGCTGTTCACCACGCCCCACGGGTGCTTGAGGTTCCGCTGCGCCCACAGCACGTGCCAGCCGACCGCGTCCACACGGGGGTTGGTCACGTCGATCTGGTACAGCGCGGGCACGTCCGGGTAGACACAGCCGCCGGTGGTCTGCGGGGTGATCCTCGGGGTGTTGTCGCACCGTGGCCGGAACGTCGAGCCGATCACGGCGGAGCCCTTGTCGTGCCGGGGTGCCTTGAGCGTGGCGTACGGGCGGATGCTGTCGTTCACCAGGTCGCGGCCCGGCGACGACGCCGTGAACTCGTATGTGACGGTGTTGCCCGGGAACAGGTACCGCTCGCCGGAGGCGGGGACCTGGCAGTGGCCGCAGTCGAAGCCCACCATGCCCGTCGTGGCGAACCCGGCCCATGTGGTGGGGTCGGTCAGGCGCAGCTCGACCTTCTGCTTCCACGTGTACCGGTTGCGCGGGTCCAGCGTCGCGGTGGTCCTGGCCCACAGGTTGGCGGTACCTTCCGGCACCTTGTCGACGGTGTAGACGACCGGGATCTTCCAGTACGAGCACGACTGCGTGCGGGAATGGAAGGCCTCACCCACCTGACAGCCCAGGTCACCGGCGGCGGTGACGTCGGTTTTCGTGACGGTGCGCACCTGTTGCGGCTCGCCGAGTTCGATGGCCCTGTGGCCGTTGCCGGAACCGGCGGGCGCGGGCGCGGCGGAGGCGACGCCGCCGATGCCGAGCGGTAACAGCAGTGCGGCGCCGGCAGCGGCAACTGCCGTGCGCAGGCGCGTGGTTGTTCTCTTGCCCATGCGGGTGTGACCCTTCCGTTGATCGGACTGATTTTGACCCGTTCATGCTCAGACTGGTGTGGCGGGCGGTCAACACACCGCTGGACATTGGTCGAGAACGGCACACCGCCCCCGCCAATCAGCCACGAGTGGAGCCCGCGCGGCCGGTGTCCGCGGTTCCGTGCATTCGGCGGACCCGCCGGTCGTGTGACCGCCGTTCGCCCACCGGTAGTGCGTCCGCGGTGTGCGCAGCGGGGCTGCCATTGTCGTGGTCGGCAGGCGCCGTGCCGGGCCGGAGGGAGTCGCGCCGTGAGAGTCGTGTGCACCGTGGTGTTCGCCGTGCTGGCGGCGGTGAGCAACGCCTCGGCCGTGGTGCTTCAGCGCACGGCGGCGCGGGACATGCCCAGGGCCGACGCGTTCCGTTTCCGGCTGATGCTCGACCTGGTGCGCCGCCCGGTCTGGCTGGGCGGGATCGCCGCGGTGGTGTGCGCGGCGGTGTGCCAGGCGCTGGCGCTCGCGCTGGGGTCGCTGGCCCTGGTCCAGCCGATCGTCGTCACCGAACTCGCCTTCGCCCTCGTGATCGCGTGCGTGGCCTTCCGGCGGCGGCTGCCCGGCTACGGCTGGGCCGCGATCGCGGCGGTCACCATCGGCATCGCCGGGGCACTCGCGGCCGCCGCGCCGTCGGGGCGACGGGTTCACGTCGGTCCGGAGAGGTGGGTGGCGGCCCTGGTCGTGACCGGAGGTGTGACGGCCCTGTGCGTGCTCGCCGCCCTTGCCCGCCCCAGAGGCAGGGCACGTGCGGCGCTCTTCGGTACGGCGGCGGCCATCGGTTACGCCGTCACCGCGGCCTTGATGAAGTCCGCTGTCGGCGTCTTCCACCGGGACGGCGCCGGCGCGTTCTTCACCTGCTGGCAGACCTATGCCTTCGGGGCGACGGGAGGGACCGCGCTGTTCCTGCTGTCGAACGCCTTGGAGTCCGGGCCGCTCCTGGCCTCGCAGCCCGCTCTCGTACTCGGCGACGCGCTGGTGAGCCTGGCCCTCGGAATCCTGGTGTACGAAGAGGAGATCCGTACGGGATGGTGGCTGGTCCCCGAAGTCCTCGGCCTTCTGCTGGTCGTCGCCGGCACGCTCGTCCTGCCCAGGGTCGAACCACAGGCTCTCGGACCGCGCACCGGCTGACCTGGCGAGCGCTCGGGCGGGCTGCCGCGTATCCGCCGGGCGTCCCGCTCCCCTACATATTGATCATGTGGCCGGCCAGACCGTGGACGGCCTCCTTGACCGCTTCTCCGAGCGTGGGATGCGCGTGGACGTTGCGCGCGACCTCATGGACGGTCAGATCCCATTGCTGGGCGAGCGTCAGCTCGGGAAGGAGCTCGGTGACCTCGGGCCCGATGAGATGCGCGCCGAGCAGTTCGCCGTACTTGCCGTCGCTGATGACCTTCACAAAGCCGACGGGGTGCCCCAGGCCGTGCGCCTTGCCGTTGGCGGTGAACGGGAACTTGGCCACCCGGACATCGAATCCCCGCTCGCGCGCCTGGGCCTCCGTCCAGCCGAAGCTGGCGATCTGCGGCTGGCAGTAGGTGGCCCGCGGGATCATGGTGTAGTCCAGCTCCATCGTCTCCGCGTCCGCGATGGTCTCGGCCGCGACGATGCCCATGGCCTCGGCGGCGTGGGCCAGCATCAGTTTGGCCGTGACGTCCCCGATCGCGAAGATATGGGGCACGCTGGTACGGCAGCGTCCGTCGACGTCGACCGCGCCGCGCTCCGTGAGCCGGACTCCGGTGTTCTCCAGGCCGTAGCCCCGGACGTTCGGGGCGAAGCCGATGGCCTGGAGCACCTTGTCCGTCTCGAGCGTCCGGCGCTCGCCGCCCTTGTTGACTGTCACACGGACGCGCGCGCCGGAATCGTCGATGGCCTCGACGGCGGTACCGGTGAGAACCTCGACGCCGAGCTTGCGGTAGTGCTTCGCGAGCTCCTTGGAGATCTCCTCGTCCTCCAACGGGACCATCCGGTCGAGGTATTCGACAATGGTGACGTCCACGCCGTAGCTGCGCAGCACATAGGCGAACTCGACACCGATCGCACCCGCACCGGCGATCACGATGCTGCCCGGCAGCGTCCCGCTGAGGATCTGGCTCTCGTAGGTGACCACGCGTTCCGACAGAGAGGTGCCGGGCAGCAGTCGCGGACTCGCGCCGGCCGCGATGATGCAATGGCCGAAGGTCACCGTCTCGGCGCTGCCGTCGGCGGAGGTCACCACCATGGTGTGGTCGTCGGTGAAGGCGCCGCGCCCCTCCAACTGGGTGATGGCGTTCTTCTTCATGAGGTAGTGCACGCCCTTCACCCGGCCGTCGGCGACCGTACGGCTGCGCTGGAAGGCGGGCCCGTAGTCGGCCGAGACCTCGCCGCCGACGTCGATGCCGTAGGCCTTGGCCTCGTGCGTGACGAACTGCACCATTTCAGCGTTGCGCAGCAGGGCCTTGGAGGGGATGCAGCCGACGTTGAGGCATACGCCTCCCCAGTAGCGCTCCTCGACCACCGCGGTGGAGAGACCCAGTTGCGCGCTGCGCACGGCGGCCGTGTAGCCGCCCGGTCCCGCTCCCAGAACAAGAACATCGAAATGTTGGCTCACAAGTGACTGATCCTGGTCCGATGCGCCTCCACGCGCAACCCGGTCGGCCCCACGACCAGGAGTGACCTTGACCGCGCCGCGTCACTTCGGCAGGCGGCTCGACAGGGCGTGGCGGGATTCGTCGCGCGGGTCCCGGCGGGCCGCGGGCTCGGGCCCGAAATGCGCCCTTCGTACGCGAGTGCGAACCTGGAAGCAGCTCGTCGGGAGGAGACACGATCATGGGCAAGAAGCAGACCCGGCAGAACCGCGGCGCCCGTACCGGTGGCCATGCGTACGGCACCACCACGGAGACGAAGAAGCAGACGAAGTCCTCCACCGCGCAGCAGGAGCCGGCCCACCCGGCCCCGGAGCCGGTCGCCCATAAGCAGCCGCGCAAGTTCGGGCACAACTGATCTCCGGCGTGCGACCGTGGACGGCCCTGGACGGCCTGCTCCGCGATCGTCGTTGATCGTCGCTCGCGGTCGGCCACCGCCGCCGCCACAGCCGCACCGATACGCCCAGGCCGCCGTCCCGGCCGAACCGGCCGCCGTCGGCGAAGCCCCGGCGGCGGGGTGCCACGATGTCACGGACGGACGCGACAGGAGAGCGAGCCCCATGCTGACTTCCACGCATGTCCCGGGCGGGCTGAACTGGCTCGATCCGGGAACGCCCGACATCGACGGTGCCGTCGCCTTCTACGGAGGTGTTTTCGGCTGGGCGTTCCAGTCCGCCGGGCCGGAGGCCGGAGGCTACGGCTTCTTCCTCAACGGCGGGAGGACCGCCGCGGCCGTCGGCCCGCTGATGGAGGAAGGCGCGAGCGCGGCCTGGACGGTGTATTTCCGCACCGTCGACGCCGATGCCACCGCCGAGACCGTGGAGCAGGCCGGCGACACGGTCCGCTTCCCGCCGACGGATGTCTTCACGGCCGGGCGGATGGCCGGTTTCACCGACCCGGCCGGTGCGGAGTTCGCGGTGTGGCAGCCAGGTGACACCGACGGCCTGGAAGTCGTCAACGAGCCGAACTCCGTGAGCTGGATCGAGCTCAGGTCTCGTATCCGAGGGCGGCCCCCATGCTGTGCCCGAGGATCACCAGGGGTTCCGTCACGTAACGCGCCACCCTGTCGGCCAACGCGGCGGCGAGTCCGGTCAGTCCGGGTGCCGGGGCGAGGTCCGGGGCGCTGTCGCAGCGTCCCGGGTACCGGGCGGTCAGGACGCGGAACGCGGGGGCGAGGTGGCGGGGCCAGAGCGCGAAGTCGCCTGTGCTGCCGCCCACTCCGGGGAGCAGCAGCACGGCGGCATCGGGGCCGGTCCATTCCGACTCGGGTGTCAGCGCCCACAACAGGCCGTCACCGACTGCTTTCGCCCACATATGGGAAGACTTTCCCAGAAGCTGGTCGGAGCACACGCTGACAAGGGGTGGCTATGGGGCCCGCCTGTTCGTCCAGCCTGGTCGCCCTTCACCAGGCACGCGCGTTCCTCGGGTCCGGCGGGGAACTGGCACTGGCCGCCGGGGTCAACATCCTCGTCGGACCACACGAGTTCGTCGGCTTCTCCAAGGCGTCGATGCTCTCCCCCACCGGCCGCTGCCGCGCCTTCTCCGCGGCCGCCGACGGTTTCGTACGGGCCGAGGGCGGCGTGGTCCTCGTTCTCAAACCCCTCGACCGGGCCCTCGCCGACGGCGACCGTGTCCACGCCGTGCTCGTGGTCACCGGCACCAACAGCGACGGCCGCACCCCCGGCCTGGCGCAGCCCAGCGCCCAGGCGCAGGCCGCCCTGTTGCGGCAGGTGTACGGCCCTGCGGGCCCGGACCCCCGGGAGCTGGTGTACATGGAGGCGCACGGCACCGGAACGCCGGTCGGCGACCCGCTGGAGTGCGAGGCCGTCTCGGCGGCGCTGGCCGCCAGGCGCACCGCGGGGCTGCCGCTGCCGATCGGTTCGGTGAAGACCAACCTCGGGCACCTGGAGTCGGCTTCGGGGCTGGCCGGGCTGCTCAAGGCCGTCCTCGTCCTGCGCCACCGGGTCGTCCCGCCCTCCTTGCACGGCCGGCCGGTCAACCCGGCCGTCGACTTCCCCCGCCTGGGCCTGGCGCCCGTGCCGACCGCCACTCCCCTGGCCACGGCTTCGGGCGGGATCGTGGGCGTCAACTCCTTCGGATTCGGCGGCTCCAACGCCCATGCCGTCCTGGCTCCCGCCCCCGCGGCGCGGCCCGATCCGCCCGAGGGTCCGCTGCCGGTCCTGGTCAGCGCACGCACACCCGCCGCACTCGCCGAGGCCGCCACCGCACTCGCCGACCGTCTCGACGCCGTGGGCGCGGATGCCCACACGTTCTACGACATCGCCCACACCACCCTCATGCGCCGCGGCCGACACCCCCTACCGCGCCGCCGTCCTCGCCCCCGACGCCCGCACCGCCGCCGACCGGCTGCGCGCCGGTGCGGACGCCGCGCCCGTACCGGCGCTCGCGAACGGCGCGATCGCCTTCGTCTACAGCGGCAACGGTGCCCAATGGACGGGAATGGGACGCCGGTTGCTGGCCGCGTCCGCTTCCGGGCACCGGTCCGGGCCGACCGCGTTCCGGGATGCCGTCGACGAGGTCGACGCGGCGTTGTCACCCCTGCTCGGCTGGTCCGTGCGCGACGAGCTCGCCCACGGCACCGACGCGATCCGGCAGGCCCGGACGGAGATCGCCCAGCCGCTGCTGTTCACCGTGCAGGTCGCGCTCACCGCCGCCTTGGCGGTGTACGGGGTACGCCCGGCCGGCGTGGCCGGGCACAGCGTCGGTGAGGTCGCCGCCGCCCACGCCTGCGGCGCGCTCGACCTGGCCTCCGCCGCCCGGGTCATCGCCCATCGCAGCCGCGCCCAGGCCCGTACGGCCGGTTCCGGGCGGATGGCGGCCGTCGGTCTCGGCCTCGACGAGGCACAGAAGGAACTGTCCTCCTTCGGCGGCCTGCTGGAGCTTGCCGCCGTCAACGGTCCGCACGACGTGACGGTCGCCGGGGACGAGGCCGCCCTCGACGAGCTGGCCCACCGGCTTGCCGGGCGCGGTGTCTTCTTCCGGATGCTCGACCTCGACCACGCCTTCCACACCTCGCGGATGGATCCCGTCGAGGCGGATCTGCGCGCCGGCCTGGCCGCACTCCGGCCGCGGCCCGGACGGCTCGCGTTCGCCTCCACCGTCACCGGCACCCTCCAGCAGGGGGAGGAACTGACCGCGGAGTACTGGTGGCACAACATCCGCCGCCCTGTGCAACTGCCGGACGCGGTCCGGGCGCTGGTGGCCACGGGCTGCGACGCCTTCGTCGAGATCGGCCCGCAGCCGGTCCTCGCCCACTATCTGCGCCGCATCCTGGCCGCGAACGGCCCCGGCCCCGCCGCGGTGCTGCCGACCCTCTCGCGGGACCGGGACGGCGCCGACGCCCTTGAGCGGACCGTCGCCACGCTGCTCGCGGGCGGCGCCCGCACGGACGTCGGCGGCTTCTTCCCCGTGCCGGGCCGGGTCCAGGATCTGCCCGCCTATCCCTGGCAGCGGGAAAGCCACTGGCACGGCTCCCCACGGTGGTTCGGGCACGGTTGTGGCGACGGGCGCCGCCACCATCCGCTCCTCGGCGAGCGCACCGCCCACGCCGAACCCCTCTGGCAGCTCCGGATCGACGCGACCCGCCACCGCTGGCTCGCCGACCACGTCGTCACCGGTGCGGTCGTCGTCCCCGCCGCCGCCTTCGCCGAGGCGGCCCTGGGCGCGGGCCGCCTCCACCTCCAAGGGCCCGTCCAGCTGGAGGACCTGGCCGTCGAGCGCGCCCTTGTCCTGCCCTTCGACGACCCCGCCATGGACGTCCGCCTCCAGACCTCCCTCGACACCGACGACGGCACGGTGCGCATCACCGGCCGCGACGGCACCGGACCCTGGCGCCCGCACGCCCGCGCCGTGGTGCGCCGCCTGCTGCGCGAACAGCCGCGGGCCGAGGACGTCCCGGCGCTGCGTGCCCGTCTGACGACGGCGGTGTCCGCGAGCGACGCCCGTGCCGCGGCCGCCGCCGCGGGCATCGTCTACGGACCGGCCTTCGCCGTCCTCACGGGTCTGCGGGTCGGGGACGGGGAGGTCCTGGCCCGGTACGCGCTCCCGGACACGCCGGAATCCGCCGCGCACGCTCCCGGCCGCACGGCCTACGTCCTCCACCCCGTGCTCCTCGACGGGGCTCTCCAGGCGGGTACTCCCCTTCTCGGTCAGGCAGGTGGCGGATCCGGCGCCCCCTACCTCCCTTCGGCCATCGCGAGTCTGCGGGTATGGGAGGAGGCCCCCGCCGAGGGCTGGGTGTACGTACGCCGCCGCGAGGCGACGGCTCGTGAAGTGTGCTGGGACATCCGTCTCCTGGACGACCGGGGCCGCGTCACCGCCGAGGCCGACGCCTGCCGGCTGCGCCGTTTCGGCGCCTCCCCCGCCGCGCCCACACGCCTGGTCACGGTCCTGCGTGCGGCGCCCCGCGACCTCGGCCCCGGCGCACCCGCCCCCCGCCTGCCCGCGCCCCGCGAACTGGCCCGGACGGCCCGGCGCACCTGGACCGGGCCGGCCTGGGACGGCGGCCGGTACGCCATGGCCGTCGAACTGGCCGATCGGCTGAGCGCGCACTTCACCCTCCGGGCGGCCCGTGCCCTGGATCCCGGCGCCGCCGCGTACACACCCGACAGCCTGATCGCCGCCGGTGCGCTCCCCGTCCACCGGCGCCTGCTGCGCGCGTCACTCGATCAGGCCGAACGGGCGGGCCTGCTGCTCCGTGGCGGTGACGGAGCCGGGGCACCCACCGCGCGCCCCGGCCCCCGCCCCGCGTTGACGCGCCTGCTGCGGACGATCCCGGAAATACGCCACAGAGGCGGTGCTGCACACGTACTGCGGTGCTCTGCTGCCCGACGTGCTCCTCGGGCGCAGCGACGCCGTCGCCATGCTCTTCGGGGAGAGCGACCGTCACTGGGTGGAGAACTACTACTCCACCACCAACGTGGTACGCCACTGCAACGCCTCGGCGGTCGCCCTCGTCCGCGAGTTCGTCCGGCACTGGCCCGACGGCCGGCCGCTGCGCGTCCTCGAAGTCGGTGCCGGCACCGGAGGGCTGACCGCGGCGCTGCTCGACGCCCTGCCGCCCGGACGCACCCACTACACCTTCACCGATCTCTCCGAGACGTTCTTCCCCCGTGCCCGTTTCGCCGGCCACGGCCACATCGTCTACCGTCCGCTCGACCTGGACCGGGACCCCGGCTCCCAGGGGTACGTCCCGGGTGCGTACGACCTCGTCGTGGCCGGCAACGTCCTGCACGCCACCGCCCGGCTGCGGGAGAGCCTCGTCCGCCTCGCCGGTCTGCTGGACGAGGGCGGGCATCTGCTGGCCGTCGAGACCCACAACCTCGACCGTCTCCTTCCCTGCTTCGGGCTGCTGAAGAGTTTCTGGAATGCCGACGACCCCGACCTGCGCCCGCACTCCCCACTGCTGACGGCCGGCCAGTGGCATGAGCTGCTCACCGCTCATGGCTTCGACGAGACGGCCCGGCTCGGCGCGCGGGGAGCCGACGCCGACTACTCCATGCTCATCGCCCGGCGTGCTCCCGGACCTGCCGGCCGGCCGCGCGCCCCCAGGCCCGGCTCCGCCCGACAGGCAGCTGACGGTACGTCAATTGCCGACACTGCCGGGCAGTCGGCCGCCCCGGCTCCCGCGACCTCCTGGATCATCGCCACCGAAGGGCCGGGCGACCCGCTCGCCCCGGCCCTCGCGGCCGTCCTGCGTTCGTCCGGCGACGGTCCGGTGACCGTCGTCCAGGCCACCACCGATCCCGCGCAGTGGACAACCCACTTGGGTTCCGACCAGGTCCGGCCCGCCGTCGTCCTCCTTCTCGCGGACCTGGACGGTGATACGGGCGACGACGGCCGGCAGGTTCTCGAACGCGCCGTCACCCGCACCGCCGTCCTGCGCGCCGTGGCCCGGACCTGCGCGCTGCTTCCCCGTACGGTCGATCCCCTGCTGTGGCTGATCGCCCGCCCGTCGGGAGCCGTACCGGCGGCGGGCGCACTCCTCACCCCGCCGGACTGTGTGCCGTGGGCGGTGACCCGCACCCTCGCCAACGAGCAGCCCAGGCCGACCGTCAGACGGCTCGCGTGCGAACGGGGACCGTCGCCCGGCGCCGACGCCCGGCGGCTGGCCCGCGAACTGCTGGCCCCGACCGCGGACGACGAGATCGTCCTCACGGCCACCGGACGATTCGTGCCACGGCTGCGCGAACTGCCCGCCCCCACCGCCCCGGCCGGCCGGCGTCCCTACCGGCTGCGGCTCCGCCGCCCGGGGCTCGGATTCGGCCTGGACTGGGTGCCCGCCCCGGCCCCCGCCGCCCCCGGTCCGGGCGAGGTGACGATCGAGGTGCGGGCGGCCGGGCTCAACTACCGTGACGTCCTGCTGGCCACCGCCTCGCTGCCACCGGGCGCCGAGGTCCCGGCCCCCGGGGAGCACAGCCTCGGCCTGGAGTGCGCGGGCGTCGTACAGGTCGGCCACTTCGACTTCGCCCGCATGGCCACGATCCTGCCGGGCCTGCGCACGCCGAGATTCGCCGCGGTCCTGCCTCCCGAGCCCCACGGCGAAGGCACGGGCGCCGGGCAGGGGCGTCTCCGGACCGAGGACGGCCAGGGCATCGGCACGGCCGCGCTCGCGGACCTGCTGGTCACGCTCATCGCCCGCATCACCCACCGTGCCCCCGAACGCATCGACCGGACGCACGGTCTGGACGCGCTCGGGCTCGATTCCCTCATGGCCACCGAACTGGTCGTCGCCCTCCAGAGCGAGCTGGCCTGCGAGATCCCCGCCATGGAGGTCGTCAACGCCGGCAGCGTCGACGAACTCGCGGGCCGCATCCGGATGCGCCTCGGCACGACGGCTCACCCATGACGGGCCCGCACCGCCGCTCGGCGGGGGTCCGATCTCCGCCGATCGGCCGACCCGGTCCGCCAGGGTGCCTGCCTAGCATGGGGCACATGGGCAACAGGACTCGCATACTCCGCTTCCCGGCGCAGGGCCTCCCCGGCACGCTGATCAGCTATGTCGAGGGCGCCGACCCCGTGGAGTCGGAGGCCCGCGGCCCGGTCGAGTTCCCCGCCGGGGCCCGGTTGATCTACGCGACGGACGTGGCCGGTGACAGCCTCGCGGCCCTGGCCGAGCTGCCGTCCGACGTGTTCGTCGTCCTCGATCTGGGCGGCGCGACCGACGGGACGATCCGGTCGGTGGCGAACCAGCGCGGGCTCAAGACGCTCGTTCTGTCCGGTGACTTCACCGACGAAGGCGTCGCGGCGCTGGGAGGGCTGCCCGAACTGATCAATCTTGTCCTGGAATCACCGCGATTCACCGGTACCGGGCTGGCCGCGCTCGCCGGATCCGAGACCTTCGGCTCCCTGCGGAGTCTCGACCTCGGCGACGTCCCCGCCCTCGATCCGGAACAGTTGCGCGCCCTGGCAGAGGCGCGGCACCTGGAACACCTCACCGTCGAGAAGACCCGCGTCGACCACGCCCTGGCCGACGCCTTGCTCGCTCTTGTGCCCTCGCTGTCCGGGGTGTCGCTCACCGAACGTCCCGGCCACGCGCTCGATCTCGGCGTGCTGGAACGGCTGCTCGCCGCGGGACTCGAGGTGAACGGCGTCTCCGCGCCGCCGCACCACGCGGCCCGTTTCGCCCCTACCGCCGCCGATGCCGCGACCGCGGGGGAACTTTCCGACGACTCCTGCGGCTCCTGCGACTCCGACGGCTCCGACGACGAGGGGCCCGCCCGGCCGCGCGGCGGAGTGCTCCGCGAGGTCGTCGAGGAACGGGAACTCGACCGGCTCCTCGCCGGACCCGTGCCCGTACTGATCGGCCTGACCGCGCCCCGGTGCGGGCCCTGCGAGATCCTCGTCCCCGTCCTCGAGGACACTGTCGAGGCGTACGGCGCGGGCCTGGCCGGCGTCGTGATCGACATCGCCCGCGCGGAATGGGCCCGGCAGCGCTTCGACGCGCTGGGCGCGCCCACGGTGGTCCTGCTGCAGAACGGCAGGGAGGTCTCCCGGTTCAGCGGGGTCCGGCCCCGGCGGCAGATCGTGGGCTGGCTCACCGCGGCGGGCATCGCCGATGCCGCCCCCGGTTCCGTCGGTGGCGGCCCCCGGGAAATGGATTGCCCCGCCGACCGTGGTTGACGTTGGCTTGGTGGCATGACCGAACTGTGCACCGATCGTCTCCAGCTCCGTCGATGGCGGGATTCCGACCTCGCACCGTGGGCGGCGATGAACGCCGACCCCGAGGTCCGGGAACACCTGGGCGCTCCGCTCACGCGCGAACAGAGCGATGCCTCGGTCGCCTGTTTCCGGGCCGACTTCGCCGAGCGGGGTTACGGATGGTGGGCGGTCGAAGTACGGGCCACCGGCGAGTTCATCGGCTTCGCGGGACTGGACGACGTGGATGACGACATGCCGTTCACAGGGGTGGAGATCGGCTGGCGGCTCGCCCGTCCGGCCTGGGGGCACGGCTACGCCACCGAGGCCGCCTCGGCCACACTGGCCTTCGGCTTCGAGACCCTCGGACTCCCCGAGATCCTCGCGGTGACCACCGCCACCAACCGCCGCTCCCAAGCGGTGATGCGCCGCATCGGCATGACCCGGAACCCCGCCGACGACTTCGACGACCCCACCGTGCCCGAGGGACCGCTGCGCCCGAACGTGCTGTACCGGATCAGCCGCGGGACGAGGGCCTGAAACTCCGGGCCGCTTTTTCCCCCCGCCGCCCTTGAGCCCGGCCTCCCGGGCCGGACCTGGTGTGGCGTGGCGTGGTGTGACGTCCGAGGGTGTGCGCCGGGCGGGAGTTGACGTACGGTCGAGCCATATTCGGCGGCAGCGTCCGGCGCTGTGCGCGGGGAGGGGGACGGCGATGGGGGGCTCCGTTTCGGCCTGGCCCGCGCTCGGGGTGGGCCTGGGCTGGCGGGAGGAGATCGACGTCGTCGTGGAGCAGCTCCCGGGCGTCGAATGGGTCGAGGCCGTCGCCGAGAACATCTGCCCGGAGCATCTGCCCGCCTCGATCCGGCTCCTCCGTGAGCGTGGCGTCCCCGTGGTGCCGCACGGCGTCGCGCTCGGCCTGGGCGGAGCCGAGCTTCCGGACAGGGCCGGGCTGGCGCGACTGGCCCGGGTCGCCGGGGCGCTGGGAGCTCCGTTGGTCACGGAGCATCTGGCGTTCGTGAGGAGCGGAGGAATGGAAGCGGGGCACCTGCTGCCGGTGCCCCGTACGCGCGAGGCGCTGGGGGTGATCGCCGAGAACGTCCGGATCGCCCAGCAGGAGCTTCCCGTGCCTCTCGCGCTGGAGAACATCGCCGCGCATTTCGCCTGGCCCGAGGACGAGTTGACCGAGACGGAGTTCCTCACCGAATTGGTGGAGCGGACGGGCGTGGGACTGCTCGTCGATGTCGCCAACCTGCACACCAGGCGGGTCAATCTGGGCAGTGACGCCAGGGCCGAGGTCGCGGATCTTCCGGTGGAGGCGATCGCCTATGTGCACGTGGCAGGCGGTCGGCTGATCGACGGGGTCTGGTACGACTCCCATGAACACCCTGTGTCCCAGCCCATTCTCGAGTTGCTGGCGGATCTTTGTGGACGGATGGCGCCGCCCGGGGTACTGCTGGAGCGGGACGGGAATTACCCTCCCCCTCGTCGACTCGCCGGTGAACTGGAGGCGATCCGGCAGGTGGTGCAGGGGGTGGAGCAAGGTGTCGCATGACGCCGGCCACGCGGTCACCGCGGCTCGGACGCGCCTGAGGGAACGGCAGACGGCGCTGCTGGCCGCGCTGGTCGCCGGCGGTCCCGTGCCGGACGGCTTCGACGCGAGTGCGCTCCGCGTCCAGGCCCGTGTGCTGGTGGTGAAGCGCCGTGCCACGGTCGCCAAGGTGGGGCAGGAGTTGCCGCGGCTGCTCGGTCCCGGCTTCGACACGCTCTTCCTCCGCTATGCCCGCGAGCACCCGCTCACCGGCGGGTATCACGAGGATGCGCGCCGGTTCGCGGAGTGGGCCCGGTCCGCGGTGACGGATCCCGAAAAGCGGCAGGCGCTGGCGGACTGGCTGCGGCCGCGGGCGCCTTCACCTCCCGCGCCTTCACCTCCCGTACGGCGGAGGCGATGGTTCCGTCGCTCTGGAGCCCCTGCCGACCGCTGACCCCGTGTCATCAACCGCCCGGAGAACCACATCGCCCGGAGAGCCGAGGGGAATTCATGTGGGCCATACCGTTCCTCATATGCGCTGTGCTGGTGGCCACGAGCGCGTGGCGCGTACGCAGAGCACTTCTGGAAGCACAGCGCCTGTCCGCTCCCGGTGATCTCCCCGCGCGGGACTTGTCGCTGTACGGCGCCGCCTACCTCCATGGCGGCTCGGCGCGTGCGGCGACGACCGCCTTCGTGGCCATGCGGCTCGACGGCAGGCTGATCCTGTCGCGCTCCGGCACCGTCACGGCGACGGACCCCACCCCGCGCAACGCCGTCGAGGCCGCGATCATCGATGCGACCGGTGCCACCCGCCAGCGGAAGCTGACCGAGCTGAGCCGGGCCGTCATCAGCAGCACGGCGATCCACGCGATCCGCGAACGACTTCTCCGTCAGGGGCTGCTCCCCCGCCCCGAACATACGGGATTTTCGCGGAAGTTGACGAAATCCCGCGCTGCCCATGGCTGGATGCTCATGGTGCCGCTCGTTGTCGGGATGGTGACCGTGCCGCTCGCCGCGAAGACGGGGGACGGGGGGTTGCCGTCCCTGCTCGCCTTTCTCCTCCTTCTCGCGCTCGGATCGGTCCCACTGATCCACTACCGCCCTCCCGGCCCCGACCGGGCCACCAAGGCCGGCCGGGAACTGCTCGCGTCGTTGCGTGGTGACGATTCCCGGCAACCGGGCGACGAGGGGCTCGGCACCGAGGCCACCACTGCGCTCAGGCCCTTTGCGCTGGGGAGCACCGACCACGTTCCCGGCCTGTCGGACGACGAGGTGCGGGACCTCCTGCGCGAATTCGGGACCGGCCCCACAAGCTATCGGCGGTCGGCGGCCTCCACCGGCACCACGGCCGCCACGGGCCTGGCGGCGGCCGGTTACGCGAGCGGGTTCACCCCCTCCTCGGGCGGCGGATGCGGCACCGGCAGTGGCCATGACGGCGGTCACAGCGGATGTGGCGGGCACGGCGGATGCGGTGGCTGCGGAGGCGGGTGCGGAGGGTGTGGTTGCGGGGGCTGACATCGCCCGGCCCGGTGATCGCGGTCGGGCACGCCGCGGTACCGGGCGCGCGGCTGCGGTTCGGCGCTCCGGCCGACGGCGGAGCCGGGGTCGTGCCGGATCCTCCCGAGGGGCGGAGCGCCTGACCCGCTACCGCTTCGGCGTGGTCATCGTTCTCCGCGGACAGCCCGCGCGTTGTCCTGCCATGGCAGCAATGTCGGGTTCTCGCCGTTCAGGATCTGTGTCGTCCGGTGCTCGATGTGTCCGTTGTAGGCGGAGTCCGTCAGGACGTAGAAACGCTCCTCGCGCATCGCCTGCACCACCAGATCGCCGACGGCGCGGGGGCGGAGGCCGAGTGCGAACGCCTCCCGGGCGGCGTCGACGGACCAGTCGCCCGGACGCGGGCCCGCATCCGGGAAGCGGGCCGGCCGGTTGCGCTCGGAATGGAAGATGTTCGTGCCGACCAGGCCGGGGCACAGCACGGACACCCGCGGCTTGAAGCCACCGCTGACGAGTTCGAGATGAACGGTCTCCGACAGTGCGACGACGCCCGACTTCGTCACGCCGTACAGCGAGCCGCCCGTCAGCAGACCGGCCAGCGACGAGGTGTTGACGATGTGCGCGTCCTCGCCCTGCTCGATCATGACGGGCAGGAAGGTGCGGATTCCGTGCACGACACCCATCAGGTTCACCCCGAGGATCCATGCCCAGTCGTCGAGCGTGCTCTCCCAGCTCGGCCTGCTGCCGGTGTAGACGCCCGCGTTGTTGCACAGCACGTGTACCGCGCCGTATTTCGTGAGCGTGGCCTCCGCGAGCGAGGTGACTTCTTCCGCTTGCGACACGTCCGTCACGACGGCGTGTACGTCCGCACCCGCGTCACGCAGTTCGGCCGTCGTGACATGAAGTGCGGCCTCTTCCACATCGCTCAGCACCACGCGCATTCCCTTGTCGGCGAACGCCTCGGCCATTCCACGGCCGATACCACTCGCCGCACCGGTGATGACGGCGATTTTGCTCTTCAGGTCGTCCATATTCCCTCCGCATGGAAACGGGGCCGGGCCATGTTCACAGATTAGGGAACGAGCAGTTGGGCAACATCCACCCGCGGGCCGATGTATTCCGGCTCCCGCTCATTTACTCTGAAAATGGCGGAGGAAGAAGATGCGACCGCCAGGACGGACTCCCCGCCTCCCTTCTCCATCGGGCCCCTCCCCCGCCGGCAGGACGGGGCGATATTTCGAGGGCTCTCCACGCTGCGTAAGGTGCGGTGCGAACAGGGTTCGGCATGAGGGTGGGGGCGCAATGGCGGATGAGCAGCGGCGGCGGGCTCGGATCGTGGATTATTGGCGGGCGATCGAGCTGTTCAGTCCGCAGAGAGTCCCGGCCGTCTCCTCTCGTGAGCGTGTGTACGCGGTGACGGCGGACGGCCCCATGCCGTGGGAAGCGGGGCATCCGCTGCGGTCGGAGCCGCTGGAGCCGGGGTTGGTCTGGCAGCACGTGGTCTACGGCGGAACGTACGCGCTGCAAGCCGTGCGCGACACGTTGTTGGCCGTGTTCGGCGAGCGCGAAGAGGACCACGACGGGCGGACGGACGGCGAGAGCGCGCTGTTCGCCCTGACGGTGACCGACGGGGGCCACCTCCTGCTCGACTCCCCCGTGCTGTCCACATGTGCCTGGGCCACGGGCCGCGCGCTGTCCCCGGGGCCGGGCAGCCGGGGCTGGTTGAACGGCTTCGACGAGGACGCCGCCGTCTGGCTCTCCCGGGCCGCCGAACTGGGCGAGATCCCCGTCGACGAACTGCCGGGAACGGACGCCGACCTCACGGCCGATGACGACGATGACGACGGCGCGGACGAAGCGGATGAAGCGGACGAGGAAGAGGGCGGCGGGCACGTCGGCCAACGGAGGCTGACGGCCAAGGCACTGCTGGACTTCGTGGGCGACCTGACGGAAGCCTGGGGCGTGGCGGTGGCGCTGCGGCCGGACAACATACGTGTGCGCAGCATGGCGGTGCGTCGGAAGCAGGCTGCCGAGGCGGATCAGCAGGATTTCCTGAACAGCTTCATCGCTGCGGATCTGGGCCTGGTCGCGGACGCGCTGCGGACGCGCGACGGCGGTGCGGGGCTCGCCGCGTATCTCACGCCGGGTGCCGGGGTGAACTCCGCCTGGCGGATCGATCTGCGCGAGCGGCCGCAGGTCGCGCTCGACGGGGTGGCGCCTCCGCTGACCCCTGCCGGGCGCTGGCCGGCCGAGCCGGGCCATCCCCTCGCCCTGAGCCAGCAGTTCGCCGTGAACGCCATCTGGTCCGAACTCGCCACGGCGGAAGGGGTCTTCGCGGTGAACGGTCCGCCCGGGACGGGCAAGACCACGATGCTGCGGGACTGTTTCGCCGCGGTCATCGTGGAGCGCGCCACGCGGCTGGCCGCCCTGCGGCTGCCCTCGCAGGCCTACGCGGACCAGGCTCCGTACACCTGGAAGAGCGGCGACTACACCCGCACCGTCACTCCGTTGCGGCCGGAGTTCACCGGCTTCGAGATGGTGGTCGCTTCCGCGAACAACGGGGCGGTGGAGAACATCTCCACCGAGATACCCGCCCGCGCGGCGCTGGGCGACCAGTGGAAGGAGGAGGCGGATTACTTCGCCGAGCAGGCCACCCGGTTGCTCAAGGGCACTCCGGCGTGGGGGGTGGCCGCGGCCCGGCTGGGCAGCAAGAAGAACCGCGTGGAGTTCGTCAACCGGCTCTGGCACGGCAAGTACAAGATGACCGATGCCGGTGCGCCGCAGCCGCCGCGGCGGCCGGCCCGGCAGGGCCGTAACGCCTGGGTCGACAGCGAGCGCGGGCTGGCCCATACCTTGCGGGAGTGGATGAAGGCGCCCCAGGGCGGTGTGTGGCGGCAGGCCAAGGAGCGTTTCCAGGCCGCGCACGGCGAGGTGGAGCGGCTGCGGGCCGAGCGCGCGGATGCCGCGGCCGCGTCGGAAGGTCTGCCCGCCGCCCGGTCGAGGCTGCACGCGGCACACCGGTCCGTCACCGAGGCCGCCGCCCGGCTGGAAGGGCTCCGCCATGCGCTTCCGGACGCCGAGGGGGCCTTGGAGCGGGCCGAAGCGCGGTTGCACGGCGCGCGGGAAGAGCACGAGGCGCATCTCGCGCGGCGCCCGGGGTTCGTGGTGAGTCTGTCCACGCTGGGGCGGGCGGCGAGGGAGTGGCACCGTACCGAGCAGGAGCTCGCGGCCCGCGTCGGCGAGGCACGCGAGGGCCGCGACACCGCGCACACGGCACTGGACGGGGCACGGCGGAAGGTGGCGCAGGCGGCGCACGAGCACACCGCCCGCGAGCGGGCACGGGATGACGAGGCGGCACGTCTCGCCGCCCTCGAAGCCGTCGTCGCGCAGGCGCGGGCCGCCTGGGGCGACCATGTGCCCCAGGACGGGTGGCTCACCGACGACGCCCGGCGTGAACTGGCCGCGCCCTGGGCGGACGAGGACATCAGCCGTGCGCGCAGCGAGCTGTTCCTCGCGGCCCTCGGTCTGCACGAGGCGTTCCTGCGGTGTACCGCGCGCACGGCGTACGCCAACCTCATGGCCGCCATGGACGCCGTCACCAGCGCCGTGCCCAGGACCGTGCCCGGGAGTCATCTGCACGCCGCGTGGCAGAGCCTGTTCCTGCTCGTCCCGGTCGTCTCGACCACCTTCGCGTCCCTGGACCGGGTCTTCGGCCGTCTCGGACGCCAGGCGCTGGGCTGGCTGTTCATCGACGAGGCCGGCCAGGCCACTCCGCAGATGGCCGTCGGCGGGATGTGGCGCGCGCGGCGCACCGTGGTGGTCGGTGATCCCCTGCAGCTCGAACCCGTCGTCGTCCTGCCGTGGACCGCCCAGCGCGCGCTGGGCGCCGAATTCGGTGTCGGCGAGGAATGGGCCCCCAGCCGTACCTCGGTCCAGCAGCTCTGCGACCGCACCAACCGCTACGGCACCCTGCTGCCCGCCGAACTCCCCGACGGCACGCTCGAGGTGTGGGTGGGCAGCCCCCTGCGCGTCCACCGGCGCTGCGACGACCCGATGTTCGGCGTCAGCAACGCCATCGCCTACGACAACCTCATGGTGCACGGCACCCCGCGTCGCGACCCCTACCGCTACCGGCCCCGCAGTTGCTGGGTGCACGTGGCGGGCGGCCAGGCCGACGGCCACTGGATACCCGAGGAGGGCCGGGCCCTGCGCCGCATCGTGGAGCGGCTGCGCGACGAGAGCGGCATCGACCTCGCCCAGGATGTGTACGTCATCAGCCCGTTCCGCGCTGTTGTCCGCGGCGCGCAGAAAGCCTGTCACGGCCTCCTGCCCGACAGCCGCGTCGGTACCATCCACACCACCCAGGGCAAGGAGGCCGACGTGGTCATCCTGGTGCTGGGCAGCGACCCGCGCCGCCCGGGGGCCCGCGCCTGGGCCGCCTCCCGCCCCAACCTCCTCAATGTCGCCGTCAGCCGGGCCAAGCGCCGCCTGTTCGTCGTCGGCAATCGTGAGCTCTGGCGCGACCAGAGGTACTTCGGCACTCTGGCCGACGCCTTGCCCGTGCACGACTGGACGGCCGGAGAACGCCCCGCATAGAAGCGCCGTACGGCGCATATTTATCCGCCGTGTGCCCTTCGGCCGCTCCGAGGCGCGTGGCAGCGGCCTGTCGCTGTCACGCCGAACCACCGACACCCGCCGCGCCCGGGGCCGCGCGGCTCAGGTGACGGGCCCGGTCCACGTCGGATGGACGCGTTCGACCGCGATGAGGGCCACGTCGTCGTCCAGCGGGGCACCCACATGGACCAGCAGATCGGCGGCGACCTTCCGCACCAGCGCCGCGGGACTGTCGACGGCCGCCCAGGTGCCGACCCGTTCGGCCAGGGGGTAGAAGTCGCCGTGGCGGTCGCGGGCCTCGGTCACCCCGTCGGTGTAGAGCAGGAGCAGGTCGCGCTGCTCGAAGTCGAACGTGGCGGGCTCGTACGAGGCTTCGCTCAGTCCTCCCAGGCCCAGCGGCGGGGAGGGGTGGCTGACCTGCAGGGCCGTCGCCTTGCCCTGGTGCAGTTTCAGGGGAGGCGGGTGTCCGCAGCTGATCATGTGGATCAGCGGCTGGTCGTCGGGGATGTCCACCACGGTCGCGGTCACGAACCGCTCCCCCACGTCCTGGTCCCCCTGCGGGAACTCCGCCAGCCCCCAGGAAACGCTCCCCTCCAGATAGGCCACGAGCTCCGGCAGAGGGGCTTGCCGGTGTGCCGCCGCGCGGAAGGCCCCCAGCAGCAGCGCGGTGTCGCTGATGGACCCCAGCCCTTTGCCGCGGACGTCCCCGATGAGCAGCCGCGTCCCGTGGGGCATACGGGCGGCCGCGTACAGGTCCCCGCCGACGTGTGCCTCGTCGTCCGCGGCCTGGTAGCAGGAGGCGATCCGCAGCGGGCCGATCCGCTCGGGGAGCGGGCGCAGCACGACGCGTTGCGCGGCCTCCGAGACCGTGCGTACGCGTGCCAGCTCCCGGGTGCTCCGTTGGATCAGGTTGCAGTACACCACCAGGAACCCCGAGATGACCGCGAGAGCGGTGCTCTGCATCCAGATGTTCAAGGTGTACAGGGCGTCCCGCTCGACCCCGATCATCACCTGGGCCACCACGGCCAGTGCCCCGACGGCCGCGGTCAGGCGGGGGCGGGCGGCGGTGACGGTGACCGCGGGGGCGACGATCAGCAAGGGACCGAGGTGGACGTCGGGCGGCGACCCGATGTCGACCGTCGCGACCACGGCCATCAGCAGCAGTGGAATCGCGACCGGCCGGGACCTCTGCCACACCTCTGAGCCCGAAACGAATCGCACTCTTCCTGCATACACCCCGTACGGGCATCCCGCACGGATCACCCGGGCCCGGGACCCGCCGCCTCGCCCGAGGCGGCGCCTCCCGCACGGGCGGGGTCTACACGGGCAGGGTCGCGGACGTGAGGAAGTAGGTCACCGCGTACAGGAACCGCCGGTCGCGGATGGCATCGTCGAGGAGTGTGTTGAAGCGGTGTGCCTCCGACCGGTCGAGGTGGCCGCGGTCGGCGAAGGCGTCGGCCCAGTCGCGGATGCCCATGGTGCGGTCCACCGTCCTCTGATCGCGGACGAGGAGGACACGGGCCTCGACCTCGACGTCCCGCAGCCCGCGTGCGGTGAGGAGGCCTGCGGCTCTGCGGGCGAAGGTGCCGTGCCGGATGCTGGCCTTCTGTCGCAAGGTGAGGATTTTGGCGGCGAGGTCGTGGTCCCCGATGTCGAGTGCCTGGGTCGCGGTGTCGGGATCGCACACGACGACGCGCCCTCCGGGCCGGATGACACGCAGCATCTCGTACAGGGCCTGCTCGGGATCGTCGACGTGCTGGAGCACGCGATCGGCCCATGCGCCGTCGAACGTGGCGTCCTTGAAGGGCAGCCGGTGGACATCGGCGGCGGCCACCCGCGGCAGACCCGTCGCCGTCTTCATCGCGGCACACATGGCCATGGACAGGTCGCATGCGGTGACCTGGGCACCGGTCTCTCCCGCGAGTCGGCCGGCGGCGTCCCCGGTCCCGGCGCCCACATCGAGGAACCGCTGACCGGGCCGGGCCCGCAGCAGCTCACGCAGGCGCCGCTTGTAGGCGACGAAGAACGGTTCGGCTTCCAGTCGGTTCAGCGAGGCGACGAGACGCCTCGGATCAGGGTGGGCATCGATGTCGGAGAAGGCGTGCGGCACATAGCGGTCGGCCATGAGGAGTCACCTTACCGGCGTGGTCGTACGGTCGTGCGGGGTAGGACAGCGGGCAGGCCGACGCGGCTTGCCACGCCCGGCAGTTGATCCAGCGGTCGGCCGTCCGCCTCTCCGTAGGAGCCTCAGATGCAGGACCGATCCGACGCACCGCACCGTCTCGACCCGACCGGGGCCGGTCAGCACGCGGCCAATGAACGGCTGCGCGCGCGGGGCCCGGCCGTTCCGGTGGTGCTGCCCGACGAGGTCGCCGCCGTGGCGATCACGCGGCACGAGGAGCTGAAGGAGTTCCTCGCCCATCCCGACGTCGCCAAGAACGCACGCCACTTCACGGCGCTGCGCGAGGGCGCGATTCCGCCGGGGTGGCCGCTGGCCATGTTCGCCACCGTCGAGGGCATGACCACCGCGGACGGGGACGACCACCGTCGGCTGCGCGGGCTCGTCACCCAGGTCTTCACCCCTCGCCGCATCGACGGATTACGGCCGCACATCGAGGAACTGACGGATCGTCTGCTGGACGCGCTCGGTGAGGCCGCGCTCGACGGGCGGACCGGCGCGGCGGGGGTGGTCGACCTGCGTGAGCATTTCGCCCTTCCGCTGCCCATGGCCGTCATCGGTGAACTCCTGGGCGTCGACGAGGACATACAGGGCAGACTGCACGAGCTGTCGACGCTGATCGTGAGCACCACGACCACCCCCGAGCAGGTCCTGGCCGTCAACCGCGAGATGGCCGACGTCCTCGGTCTCGTCGTCACCCGGCGCCGTGCGGCCCCGGGCGACGACCTCACCAGTGCGCTCCTGGCCGCGCAGGCCGAGGACGGCGACCGGCTCACCGGCCGCGAACTGGTCGGCACCCTGCTGCTGATGGTCGTCGCGGGGCACGAGACCACGCTCAATCTGATCACCAACGCGGTACGGGCGCTGTGCGCGCACCCGGAGCAGCTCGCGCTGGTGCGCGCGGGGAAGGCCGACTGGGCGGACGTGGTCGAGGAGACCCTGCGCTACGACAGCCCCGTGAGCTTCTTCCCGTTCCGGTATCCGACCCGTGACCTGACGGTCGGCGGCACGGTCGTCCCGCGGGGCACTCCCGTCCTCGCCTCGTACACCGCCGCGGGCCGCGACGAGCGCGCGTACGGCCCCGACGCGGCCCGCTTCGACGTCACCCGCCGCCCGGCGGCCCGCCATCTCTCCTTCGGCCATGGCCCGCACTACTGCCTGGGGGCACCGCTGGCACGGCTGGAGGCGACGGTCGCCCTGGGCGCGCTGTTCGCCCGCTACCCGGACCTCGCGCTCGCCGTCCCCGACCACGATCTGCCTCCGCACCCGAGCTTCGTGGGGAACAGCGCGGAGGTGCTGCCGGTGCGGCTTCAGCCATAGAACGGCCCCCCAGCAGGCCGTGGGGCCGGGGGCGCGACCCCTGCGTGAAAACCCGGAGAGCTCCGGTGAAACTCCCGTCCTGGCAAGGGACTTGCCGATGAATGCCTGCCTTCGCGGGGCTGCCGGATTCCGTGGTGCGGAAGCTACAGTCGACGCGGAGGGCGCCGTAGCCGGGCTGCCGAATCCTGCCGCGGGTCCGACCGGAGAGAAGGGGCTTTCGACCCATGACCGGACATGCCGAGAGATCCTGGATGGGACGCCGCGGTCTGCTGAACGGGGCACTGGCGGGCGGGGCCGCCGTGGTGGCCGGGAATTCCTTCCTCGCGCCGGAAGCACAGGCGGGAACGAGACCGGCGCATGACTGTCCCGTACGCCGTCCCCGGCTCCACACCCGCGAGGAATGGCGGGCCGCTCCGCCCGGAGATCCCCACGGCGTCAAGGTCGAACCGTTCGCGCCGGCGCTGATCGTGATTCACCACATGGACTACCCGAACACCACCGACTATTCGCTGGAGCACGCTTTCCAGCTGTCCAGGGACTGCCAGTACGACCACATGCACAACAACGGGTGGAACGACATCGGCCAGCAACTCACCATCAGCCGCGGCGGCTTCCTCATGGAGGGCCGGTACCGGTCCGCCGAGTCCATCCGGGACGGCGAGCATGTCATCGGAGCGCAGGTCGCCAACTGGAACACCGCGAGCCTCGGCATCGAGAACGAGGGCACGTACATCACGGAAGTCCCGCCCGACGCACAGTGGCGGACGCTCGTCGCGACCTGCGCCTGGCTGTGCGACACCTACGGGCTCTCCCCGATGACCGCGCTCGTCGGCCACCGCGACCTCAACCAGCCCGGTACCCGCCTCGCCACCGAGTGCCCCGGCAACGCCCTCTACAAGCGGCTGCCCGGACTGCGCGAACAGGTCTCCCGGGCCATGGGCCTCCCCATCGGGGACGGCTCCCCCAACCACGTGGCGGAGGACGTTCCCGCTTCGACGCCGTCCCGGGGCAAGGACCACGGACCGGCAACGGGCCCCTTGGACCCCACCCGCTGACGGAGCGCCCCTCGGCATGTCACTGCAGCCGCAGGACGCCGGGGGCGCGGTCCTCGAAGATCTCGACCAGCCAGTCGAAGACGGTTGTCCCGTACTCTCCGCGGGCCATGGCCAGATCGGCACCGACAGCAGGACGGTTCGTGGGGTGGCAGCGCGAGAGGCGGATCTCCAGCTGCCGAGCCGTCTCCGCATGGCCCAGAGATTCGCGAGACGCCTTGTGGTCCTGCCACTCGACGACGAAGTCACCGTCGTCAGGCGTTCCGAAACCGCCGCCGAGGCAGTCGGCGAAGGCATCGAGGTTCCTGCCGAAGTAGCCACCGGGACCGTTGACCGCCTCACCGATGACTCGCCAGAAGTCTTCCAGCGTCCTGATCCGCGTGCCGTCCAGCACGTATGTCGCTGTCACGGTTCGCAGGATACGGGCGGCCCGGTGACCGCGCCCATCCGTTGTGAACTCGTGCTGTCCGGAAGCCATCCGCTGCCTCTGGCGTGCCACGCGCGGATCCAGCACCCGCGGTCGATACGCTTCGCTTCCGTGGAAACTCCTCGCAGGACATTCCTGGCGGTCTGCACGGCGACGGCACTCACCACCGCGGGCAGGGCGTCGTCAACCGCCGCCCCCTCGCACGGAGAAGGCGGCCGAAGCCGAGTGAAGTCCGGATTCGAGCGACTCGCCGACGACGGCTACCGCCTCCTTCAGGGCCAGAAGGTCGGCGTCCTCACCAACATGAGCGGCGTCACCGCCGACGTCCAGGGCATCGTCGATGTCATGCACCGTGATCAACGCGTGGACGTCACCGCGATCTTCACGGGAGAACATGGATACCGCGGCGCCCCGCAGGCCGGACACTCCGAGGGCGACAGCACCGACAAGCCCACGGGCCTTCCCGTTTTCGACACCTACCTCAAGAGCGGCAAGCAGCTCGCCGATGTCATCCGCGCCTCGAAGGTCGACACCGTCGTCTACGACTTCCAGGACTGCGGGGCCCGGTTCTTCACCTGCAACTGGACCCTGTTCGACGCCATGGTCGCCGCCGCGATGGCAGGGCGGCACTTCGTCGTACTGGACCGTCCCAACCCCGTCACCGGGCGCCAGGCTCTGGGGCCGGTGCTGGACAAGAGATTCGCCAGCTTCGTCGGCCGGGAACCGATCGCTCAGGCACACGGAATGACTCCCGGCGAGCTCGCCCTGCTGTTCAACGGAGAATTCGTCGAAGCGGCCGCCGGCCGGGCGGTCGAGCTGGACGTCGTGCAGCTCTCCGGCTGGAAGCGCGAACACTTCTACGATGCCACCGGCCTGCCCTGGGTGCCGCCGAGCCCGAACATGGCCACCCCCGACACCGCACTCGTCTACTCCGGCACCTGCCTGTTCGAAGGCACCAACCTCTCCGAGGGACGAGGCACCGTCCGCCCCTTCGAAATGCTCGGCGCCCCCGGCATCGACGGCCGCTGGGCCCACGCCGTATCCGAACTCGGCCTGCCCGGCGTGTACTTCCGCGAGGCCTACTACACGCCCACCTTCGACAAGTACCAGGGCAAGAGCGTAGGGGGCCTGCAGATCCACGTCCACGACCGCGCCGCCTACGACCCCGTGCGCACCGCCCTCGCGCTCCTGGTCACGGCGAAGCGCACCTGGGACGGCTTCGCCTGGAACGAGGACCACTTCATCGACCACCTCTACGGCTCCGACCGGCTGCGCACCATGATCGACGCCGGGGCGCACATCGACGACATCGAAGGCTCCTGGCAAGAAGACCTGGAAGCCTTCCGCACCGTACGCCGGCGCCACCTCCTCTACACCTGATCCAGGAGAGCCCGGCCACTCGGCGACAATCCCCCGTACGGGTTGCCACCACCTCACGAGTGAATCGAACGAACACCCCTCGGCACCCCTTCTCAACGCTCCCAGGGCCGTCACCCCCCCTCAAGCCGATTTCCCGCACATGCGCGCGACGAATACCCCGTAACGGAGCAGTGGCACCCTTCGTTCTCCGAGCACCCGTCCGAAGTGCCGTCAACGAAGGAGCACCTTTGCGTCCCGCCTTGACGTCGTCGGATCCCACCCGCTCTTCGAACGCGACAACCCCGTCCGCGAAGCGGACCTGCAGCTCGTCCACGTCAACAGCCTGCCGGTTACCTCCATGTCCGAAGGGAGACACACGTGAGCAGCAAGTCGGAGAACAATGCGGGGAGGGTTCCCCGCCCCCGGCCCCGCCGCACGCCGCCGCCACTGCCGCTGCCTCCGGCCGAGGCCGCGGCCGCCCCCGAGGGCGAAGAGGTCGGTGACGAGCTCAAAGGCGCCTACTGGATGCAGTGGGACGGCGAAGCCGCGCGGACCAGCGTGTGGCGGATCATCGGCCGGCTGCCGTCGATCAGCCGCAAAGTGCTGGGCATGGCGTGGCAGGCCGACCCGCGCGCTACCGTCATGGTGGTGACGCTCCAGCTCGGCTCGGCGTTCATGAGCGCGTTCGGGCTGCTGGCCTCGGTGCGGGTGCTGTCCGCGCTCTTCGCCGAGGGCGCGACCCCCGACCGCATCCGCAACGCCCTGCCGTCCCTTGCCGTGGTCGCGGTGCTGATGGCGGCGCAAGGGCTGCTGGACTTCGGTGTCGCACGCGGCCAGGCCGTCCTCACCCCGAAGGTGCGCCGGGCGGTGGAGACGGAGTTCCTGCGCCTGAGCGCGCACGTGCGTCTCGAAGCGGTCGACGACGCGAGCTGGTCCGACGACGCGAACAAGGCCAACGACCGCGGCCTGTACTACATGCGCCAGGCCATCCCCCAGCTCATCGCGCTCGCCCACGCCCTGCTGGCCCTCATCGGGTCCGCGGGTGTACTGGCCGTTCTCCACCCCTTGTTGCTCCCCCTGCTGGTGATCTCCGTGATCCCGCAGGGGTATGCGGCGGTCCGTTCGGCTCGCCAGAGGTTCCTCTCCCACAGCCGCTACAGCAATCTCCAGCGTCGCATCCGGCTCTTCACCTGGCTGCTGCTCGACCGTGACTCCGCGCCGGAGGTGCGTTCTTCCACCGCCCAGCGCGCGCTGCTGGAGGAACACGAGCGCTTCGCCCGGCGGATCGAGGAGGAGGATGCCCGTCTCGGGCGCGAGGAGGCACACGTCGCGCTGCTCGGCCGGGCCGTGGGAGGTGTGGCGGTGGGGGCGACCTATGCGGTGCTGGCGTGGATGACGTCCACGGGATGGCTGCCGCTGGCGGCCGGAGGCGGCGCGTTCCTCGCGATCCGTGCCAGCAGGGGCACCCTCGTCAGCGTCGTCACGGCCATGCACCTCATGTACGAGCACGCGCTGTGGATCGAGGATCTCCACGGCTTCCTGGAGCGGTGCCGCACTCTGCAGCCGCGCCGCACCGGCCGTCGGCTGCCGGGCCAGGTGGGGACCATCGCCGTCACCGATGTCGAGTACGCCTACCCCGAGGCCGTCGGGCCCGCGCTGCGCGGGGTGTCGATGACGCTGACGGCGGGCTCGACCGTGGCGTTCGTCGGAGCCAACGGCTCGGGCAAGTCGACCATGGCGAAACTGCTGGCCGGCCTGTACGCGCCGACCTCGGGCACCATCCGCTGGGACGGTGTGGAAGTGCGGGAGGTGGATGCCGAGAGCGTCCAGGCCCAGGTCGGCATGGTGTTGCAGGACCCGGTCGAGTGGCCGCTCACCGCGCTGGCGAATGTCACCATCGGCGCGGGCACGATCACCACCGCCGACCCCGAGCGGGCCCGGCGGGCCGTCGCCGGGTCCGGGGCGGACCACGTCATCGCGGGGCTGCCGCAGCAGTGGGCCACACCGCTGTCCAAACGGTTCAAAGGCGGTCAGGAACTCTCCGGCGGGAACTGGGCGAAGATGGCCGTCGCCCGGGGCCTGTACAAGGACGCCGCCGTGCTGGTGCTGGACGAGCCGACCGCGAGCATGGACCCCCGCGCGGAGCACGCCGTCTACCGCTCCGTCCTCCACGGCCCGCGCCGCCCGGACCGCATCACCGTCCTGATCTCCCACCGGCTCGCCAGCGTGACCGAATGCGATCACATCTATGTCTTCCAGGACGGCCGCGTCATCGAATCCGGCGACCATCGCACGCTGATGAAGCACACCGGCGCGGACGGCCGACCGGGCGAGTACCGGCAGATGTTCCTCCTCCAGGCGGCCGCGTACCAGGTGGATTCGGCCACCGGGAGGGGAGGAGCCGGGTGACACCGTCACCACCTGCCCGTAACGTGCTCAACGGGCAGGTCCGTTGCTCGCATCGGACTGCGCATCGGCCTGTGTATCGGACTGCGTGAGGATGCGTCGGAGCCAGCGGGAACGGGCGTCGCGGGCATCCCGGCTGAGAGCCGCCTGTGGCGCGAAGGTGTCGAAGCCGTGGCAGGCTCCGGGCCATACGTGCAGTTCGGCCTGGCCACCGGCCTGCCAGATCGCGTTGGCATAGGCCACGTCCTCGTCCCTGAAGGTCTCGGCCGACCCGACCTCGATGTAGGCCGGGGGCAGTCCGGACAGATCCGTGGCGCGGGCGGGAGCCGCGTAGGGCGGCAGGTCCGCGGCGCCGTACCGGTCGCCCAACAGCGCCTGCCACGCGGTCGCGTTGGAGGCTCGGTCCCAGGTGTCGACACCGGCCATCTGGTGGCTGGAGAAGGTGTCGCCGCGGTCGTCGAGCATCGGGCACAGGAGCAGTTGCCCGATCGGCGTGGGCCCGCCCCGGTCACGGGTGAGCAGGGCGAGTGCCGCGGCGAGTCCGCCGCCTGCGCTCTTCCCTCCGACGACGACGCGGTCCGCGTCGACGCCCAGTTCGGCCGCGTGCTCGGCCGCCCAGACGAATCCGGCGTAACAGTCCTCCACCGGTCCGGGGTACTGCGTCTGCGGTGCCAGCCGGTACTCGACGGAGATGACGGCCAGCTCCAGCGTGAGGGCCCATTCACGCAGCAGTTGCGGAAGCACGGACCACGCGTTGCCCATGATCATTCCGCCGCCGTGCATGTAGTACAGCAGCGGCAGCGGCCCGGTGGTCCCGGCCGGCCGCGCGCTCACGAGGGTGACGTCCTGCCCGCCCGGCACTCCCGGCACACGCAGTTCGTCCACCTCGAAGCGGCCGTCGGCCCGGAGGTCCCGGACCGTCGGCCTGGGCCGGACCGCGGCATCCCGCTCCTGCCGGGCCGCGAGGTTCTCCGGGGTGAGCGGCTCCCTCGCCCCGTCCCCCAAAGCCGCCAGCGCCACGCTCAGTTCGGGGTCGAGAGGGGGCACGCCCCAAGCCGTCGGGACAGGGCCGGGCTCCGACGGTATGTCACCGGCACTCACGACAGACCGTCCCTCCGGGCGAGGGAATACCGGCCGACGTCCTGGCCGGAACAACCCGTCGGCACGTCCGTGCATACGAGGAAAGCTCGCGCGAGATCCATGCGGCGTAGTCAATCATCTGCCGGGCGGACGACCGCGTCGACCCTGACGGCCGGCATCACAGGCGGCTATAGACCAAACCAATAGGAGTCATGGTTATTGCATATTGGACGCTATAGGTGCAGGTCGTACATGGTGGATCTCGTCAGCCCGACGGGCCGGCATCACCGAAGGGAGTGACCATGCACCACCTCTCCGAGGGCCTCGCGGCCAGCATCGAGTACGCCGTCGCCGCACTGGGCGTCACCGACATCGTCGTCTGCGGACACTCCGCCTGCGGCGCCATGACCGCCCTCGCC
>NZ_JBSFWT010000038.1:0-69653 GCF_053594975.1 Streptomyces sp. NPDC002537 | reverse complement strand
TGCGGGCCGGTTCGCCGCCTGCGGCGGGGGCGGCCTGCGGCCGCGTCCTCAATCTCCCCCAGCTACCGCTGGGAGGTGCCCCCAGGACGGGCTGGTTTTGCCGGCTGTAGTCCGCAACCTGCGGCATTTCAGCCCGTCCGGCGTTTGAGGACGCTCCTGAAGGGAGCTCCCGCCGCAGGCGGCAACGGTGAGTCACCAAGAGCTGTCCGGTTCCTCCGGTTTCGCCGCCCGCGTGCGGCGTCGTACCAGCGCGTACGTGCCCAGCGCCGTGAGTGCCGCGGCCGCCGCTGCGCTGCCCGCGCTCACGGCGACCAGGGTGCCGGTGCTCATCCCGGAGGAGTCGGAGTCCTCGTCCTGGAGTGCGGCCTCGCTCGTCTTGTCGACGGCGTCGTCGTAGCTCTTCGGGCCGGCGCAGAAGTCCCGGTTGCCGGGGTCCATCTCGGGCACCACGGTCAGCTCGACGGTCTCCACCGGCTTGCCCTCGCCGTGGTCCTTGAGGGCCACCGGGTACGTACCGGGGGAGACGTCGCAGAGGACGACGGCCGCGGCCATGGCGTACTCCCGGCCGTCCTTGCCCACCCGGAACCGCTTCGCCTTGATCTTGATCGTCTTGGCGAAGGCGGGGGACTCCAGCGTCACATAGCCGTTGTTGTCGTCGAGCGTTCCGTCGTCCACCGTCACGGTGAAGGTGGCCTCGCGCCCCCGCTGCGTGGGCTTCTGGCCGGTGACCGTCCAGGACGGGTCGTCGGCCGAGGCGCCGGGGGCGGCTATGAGAACGAGCGCGGCCGCAGCCGCGCTCGTGAGGGCCGTACGGGCTCGGGTCGTCATGCGGTGAGGATATCCACCGCCCCACGGCCCCCCGCGGACAGGGATCAGGCGACCGGGGCCGCCTCCTGCTCCGCCTCCACCTGCTGGTTCCACTCGCGCTTGGACGCCTGCCAGCCGTCCTCGTTGTGGCCCAGGCGCCAGTAGCCCGAGATCGACAGCCGCTCGCGCGGCACCTCGCGCTCCACGCGCAGCAGGCGGCGCAGCTCCTTGACGAAGCCCGCCTCGCCGTGGACGAACGCCTGGACGTCACCGGGCGGGAAGTCGAGCGAGCGCACCGCCTTGACCAGGGCCTCGCCCACCGGGGCGCCGTCGCGGTGCAGCCAGACGACCTCGACGCCCTCGGGCAGGTCCAGCCGCTGCTCCTCCCGGGCGTCCGCGATCTCCACGAAGGCGTGCACCGGAACCCCGGCCGGAACCCGCTCCAGGGAGGCGGCGATCGCGGGCAGCGCGCTCTCGTCACCCGCCAGGAGGTGCCAGTCGGCGGCCGGGTCGGGGGAGTAGGCGCCGCCGGGACCGAGGAAGAAGATCTCCGTGCCCGGCCGCGCGGAGAGGGCCCACGGGCCCGCCAGCCCCTCGTCGCCGTGCACCACGAAGTCGATCGTCAGCTCGTGCCGCTCGCGGTCGAAGGAACGCACGGTGTACGTACGGGTGCTGGGCCACTGGTCACGCGGCAGGTCGCGGCGGATCACCTCCATGTCGAAGGGCTCCGGGTAGCTGACGCCGGGCACCGGGAAGAGCAGCTTGACGTAGTGGTCCGTGTGCTCACCCGCCCCGAAGTCCGCGAGGCCCTCGCCGCCCAGGACCACCCGCATCATGTGCGGCGTCAGCCGCTCCGTGCCTATCACCTGCGCGCGGCTGAGCTGCGGCTTCTTCCGAACCGGACGGTCTGCCATGGCTGCTTCTCCCCTGTGGAACGCGCTGACGAGGACACACGGACGGCATCCTGATAAGTAAGGCACACCTAACTTAACAGCTCGTCCGGGCCCGGTGGCTCAGCGGCTCGGCGCTTCAACGGCCCGGTGGTTCAGCGGCTCATCCGGCGAGCACGGTCAGCAGCCGCTGCAGCGAACCGCCCAGCCCCCACTGCTCCGCGAGCGCCTCCAGGGCCATCGGGTCGCGCGGCTCGTCGGGCAGGGCCGCGTCGAAGGGCGGCAGCGGCACGTCGGACGCGACCCGCACCACCTTCGGCGCCACCTCCAGATACGGGCCCGCCTCCAGCAGCCGCTTGCGCTGCGTCGGCGTCAGCTTCGACGCCGGGTCCGCCGCGGCCGCGACGATCCCGGCCAGGTCGCCATGGGCGGCCAGCAGCTTCGCGGCCGTCTTCTCCCCGACACCCGGCACCCCCGGCAGACCGTCGCTGGGGTCGCCCCGGAGCAGCGCCAGATCGGCGTAGCCCGCGCCGTCCACCCCGTACTTCTCCCGCAGCAGGGCCTCGTCGACCGCCTGGAGCGTGCCGACGCCCTTGAGCGGATAGAGCACCCGCACCCCGCGCCGGTCGTCCACCAGCTGGTAGAGATCCCGGTCGCCGGTCACGATGTCCACCGGGCCGGGCGCCCGGCCCGTGAGCGTGCCGATCACGTCGTCCGCCTCGTACCCCGCGGCGCCGACGCGGGCGATGCCGATCGCGTCCAGCACGTCCTCGATCACCGGGACCTGGGGGGAGAGGGTGTCCGGCGTCTCCTCCTCATCAGGCCCGCCCTCGACCTCCTCGGCGACCCGGTGCGCCTTGTACGAAGGGATCAGGTCGACCCGCCACTGCGGCCGCCAGTCGAAGTCCATGCAGGCCACGAGGTCGTCCGGGTGGTGGTCCTGCACCAGGCGGGCGATGAAGTCGAGCAGGCCGCGGACCGCGTTCACCGGGGTGCCGTCGGGGGCCCTGACCGTGTCCGGCACCCCGAAATAGGCACGGAAATACAGGGAAGCGGTGTCGAGGAGCATCAGGCGTCGCGTCACGGGTCGATCATGCCGCATCCCACCGACACACCCCCGGCACTCCGGGGACGGACATGTGAACCGGATCACTGTTCCGTTTGCCCGGATTGATCGGGGGCAGGCGCGGCACCGGAGCGGACCCCGCCGCCGTACGTCGCGCGGCCGGGCACGCGGACCGATGCCGCACCGCTCCACGTCCGGCCGGCTCGGGGGAGCCCGGGCGTCCGATGAGATCGACCCGAGAGGTGTATGTGTCCAGGCTTCACGCCGAGCACTTGTACAAGGTGTTCGGCAAACGACCCGAAGCGGCCGTCGAGCGGCTCGAAGGCGGCGCGAGCCGTGCCGAGCTGCGCGCCGACGGCACCACCGCGGCGGTCATCGATGCCTCGTTCGAGGTGGAGGCCGGCCAGATCTTCGTGGTGATGGGTCTCTCCGGATCCGGCAAGTCCACGCTGCTGCGCATGCTCAACGGCCTGCTGGAACCGACCGCCGGACGTGTGCTCTACGACGGTCAGGACCTGACCGCCCTGTCGCCCCGCGACCTGCGCGCGGTGCGCTCCCGCAGCATCAGCATGGTGTTCCAGCACTTCGCGCTCTTCCCGCACCGCAGCGTGCTGGAGAACGCCGGTTACGGCCTCGAAGTACAGGGCGTGCCGCGCGGGGAGCGCGAGGAACGGGCCGCCGAGGCCCTGGAGCTCGCGGGCCTCAAGGGCTGGGAGACCTCCTGGCCCGACGAGCTGTCCGGCGGCATGCAGCAGCGCGTGGGCCTCGCCCGCGCGCTGGCCACCGACGCCGACCTGCTGCTGATGGACGAGTCGTTCAGCGCCCTCGACCCGCTGATCCGCCGCGACATGCAGGACCAGCTGCTGGACCTCCAGACGCGGCTGAAGAAGACCATCGTCTTCATCACCCACGACCTCAACGAGGCCATGCGCCTCGGCGACCGGATCGCCGTGATGCGGGACGGCCGGATCGTCCAGAACGGCACCGCCGAGGACATCCTCGTCCGGCCCGCCAACGACTACGTCGCCTCCTTCATCCAGGACGTCGACCGCTCCCGGGTCCTCACCGCCGGGTCGATCATGGACGCGCCGGGCGGCTCCCGCACCGCGCGGGAGGTCATCGCCGCCGCGCCCGCCACGGTCGGCGCGGCCACGCCCGTGCACGAGCTCTTCGCCCCCTTCTCGCACAGCGACCACCCCGTCGCCGTCACCGACGAGCGGGGCGAGCTGGCCGGTGTGGTCACCCGCGACCGGCTGCTCTCGGCCCTCGGCGACGAACCGAAGGCGCCCGGAGGGACCGGAACGAAACCGGCCAAGATCAAGGCGGAGGTGACCGCCCGTGCCTAGGCTCCACTTCGGCAACTGGGTCGAGTCCGCCGTGAACTGGCTGCAGACCCATCTCAGTTGGCTCTTCGACGCGATCAACACCGTGCTCGGCGGGGCGTACGACGGCGTCCGCGCCGTCCTCGGCGGCCCCAGCCCGCTGCTCATGGCGGGCATCCTCGCCGTCATCGCCTGGTGGCTGCGCGGGTTGCTGCCCGCCGTCCTCGCCTTCGCGGGCCTCGCGCTCGTCGACTCCTTCGGCCTCTGGGACCGGGCGATGTCGACGCTGTCGCTCGTCCTCGTCGCGAGCCTGATCACCCTGGTGATCGCCGTGCCGCTGGGCATCTGGGCGGCGCGCAGCCGGGCGGTGGGCGGCGCGCTGCGGCCCGTGCTGGACGTCATGCAGACGATGCCCGCCTTCGTCTATCTGCTGCCCGGCGTGATGTTCTTCTCCATCGGGCCCCTCCCGGGCCTGATCGCGACCGTCGTCTTCTCGATGCCGCCGGGCGTGCGGATGACCGAGCTCGGCATCCGCCAGGTCGACGGCGAACTCGTCGAGGCCGCCAAGGCGTTCGGCACCACGCCGCGCGACACCCTCACCCGGGTCCAGCTGCCGCTGGCCCTGCCCACGATCATGGCGGGCGTCAACCAGGTCATCATGCTGGCGCTGTCCATGGTCGTCATCGCGGGCATGGCGGGCGCGGGCGGCCTCGGCGAGGCCGTGTACGCGGCCGTCACCCAGGTCGACATCGGCGGCGGAGTGGAGAGCGGCATCGCCGTCGTCGTCCTCGCCGTCTATCTGGACCGGATGACCGGAGCGCTCAACCAGCGGGTCTCCCCGCTCGGGCGCCGGTCGCTGGCCAAGGCCGCGGCGACGGCGCGCGGCGCCTCGTTCCTGCGCTACCGCCCCGGCACGGCCGTCGCCACCGTCGGCGTCGTGGTCCTCGCGCTCGTCGCGGGCGGCATGAACCTCGCCGGGGGCGACGGCAAGCAGAGCGTCGCGGCGGGCAAGGACGTCGGCAACGGCAAGCGGGTCAAGCTCGGTTACTTCCCCTGGGACGAGGCCGTGGCCACCACCTACCTCTGGCAGAACATCCTGGAGGACCGGGGCTACAAGCCGGACGTCCAGCAGCTCGACCCCGGGCCGCTCTACACCGCGCTCGCCCAGGGACAGATGGACGTCCAGCTCGACTCCTGGCTGCCCACGACCCACAAGCAGTACATGGACCGCTACGGGGACAAGCTCACCGACCTCGGCGCCTGGTACGGGCCCACCTCGCTGGAGCTCTCCGTGCCCTCGTACGTCAAGGGCATCGACTCGCTGGCGGACCTGAAGGGCAAGGGCGCCCTGTTCGGCGGGAAGATCGTCGGCATCGAGTCCAGCGCCGGGATGATGGGCACCCTCAACGACAAGGTGCTCAAGGAGTACGGCCTGGACGGCGAGTACAAGGTCGTCTCCTCGTCGACCTCCGCGATGCTCGCGGAACTCGACCGCGCCATCAAGAAGAAGGAGCCGATCGTCACCACCCTGTGGTCCCCGCACTGGGCCTACGGGGCGTACGAGCTCAAGAAGCTCAAGGACCCCAAGGGGGCCTGGGGCAAGGGCGAGCAGATCCACGCCGTGGCGAAGAAGGACTTCGGCAAGGACTTCCCGCAGATCGCGGAGTGGCTGAAGAACTTCAGGATGTCGGAGAAGGAGCTCTCCTCGCTGGAGGTCGAGCTCAAGAACGGCGGCAAGGGCAAGGAAAAGGAATCGGCCCGCCGCTGGCTCGACGCCCACCCGGGCATGGAGGACAAGCTGGCGCCGGTCCCTCCGGCTGAATCGTGACGCGAGGGGCCGGGACGCGCAGGGGTGGTTCGGGACGTAAAGCGAAGCAGTCCCGCACCACCCCGGAGCGGCACGGCCCCGCACCGTCGTAACGGCGACGAGCCAAATCCAGCCCGTCCGGCGTTTGAGGACGCGGCCGCAGGCCGCCCCCGCCGCAGGCGGCAACGGCGAGATACCGACAACGGCGAGCGGCGCAGCCACCCCGCAGCCAACCCGTCACCCTCGGGTCAAAGACAAAAGCTCCCGCGCCGGCCCCGCCGGCCGCTGCCCCATCGGCCACACCGCCCGCAGATCGCGCCGCAGACGGACCGCCACCGGGACGTCCACCAGCCTCCGCGCCGTGAGTTCCTCGCCCACCGCGAGCTCGCTCAGGACGGACGGGCCCGCCCCGCTGACGACGGCCGCCTTCACCGCCGTCGTCGAGGCGAGTTCGAGCAGCGGCTCGGCGAGACCGCCGTACGCGGCCAGCGCCGCGTCGAGGACCTGCCGGGTGCCGGAGCCGCGTTCGCGGAGGATGAACGGGGTGGCCGCCAGTTCCGCGGGGGAGAGCGGAGTGCGGCGGCGGGCCCACGCGTGGCCCGGGGCGACCACGACGGCCAGCCGGTCGTGGCCGACGACCGCGCCGTCCAGACCGGCCGGCACGTCGAGGCCCTCGACGAAGCCGAGGTCGGCCTCGCCCGCGCGCAGCCGGTCCGCGACGGCCGCGGAGTTCCCGGCGAGCAGGGAGACGGCGGTACCAGGCAGCCGCCCGCGCAGCGCGATCAGCCAGCCCGGCAGCAGATACTCGGCGATGGTCATGCTCGCGGCCACCCGCAGCCGGGAGTCCCGGCGCCCGCGCAGCGCCTGCGCGCCCACGTCGAACGCCTCGGCGGCCTCGACGACCCGCCGCGCCCAGTCGGTGACGAGCGCCCCCGCGTCGGTGAGCCGGGAGCCGCGCGGCGACCGCTCGACGAGGGCCACGCCGAGCATGCGCTCCATGCTGCGGATCCGGCTGCTGGCCGCGGGCTGGGTGATCCCCGTCTCGCGGGCCGCCCGCCCCAGGCTGCCCAGCCGGGCCACGGCGAGCAGCAGCTCCAGCGCCGCGAGGTCGGGCACCCGGTGCGCGAGCGGGCTCCGCACCTCGCCGGTATTCCTCGGATCGCTCATAAACCCAGCTTATGCCCCCATAGACCGATGGCCTCTGGTCGCGCGCAGCGTCACGGGCGACGGTGGAGGCATGACCACGCTCGACCAACCCCGCACCGCCCCCCTCACCCGCCCCGCCCCCGGCGCCGGGCCGGGTCTCCGGCACCTCGGCCCGAACTGGTACGCCGCCGTGATGGGGACCGCCATCGTCGCGGGCGCCGGCACCGCCCTCCCCCTGCGGGCACCCGGGCTGCGCGGCGCGTACGAGGTCGTCTGGGCGCTCGCCGCCCTCGGGCTGCTCACCCTGCTGACCGCCCGCGCCGCGCACTGGCTGCGCCACCCCGACCAGGCCCGGCGCCACCTCGCCGACCCGATGGTCGCGCCGTTCTACGGCTGTCTCGCCATGGCCCTGCTGGCCGTCGGCAGCGTCACGCTCGCCGTGGGCTCGGACGTCATCGGCAAGGACGCGGCCGTGACCGCCGACGCCGTCCTCTGGGTGGCGGGCACCGTGATCGGCCTCGTGGCCGCCGCGGGCATCCCGTACCTGATGGTGACCCGGCACAAGGTCGCGGTGGACGGCGCCTCGCCCGTCTGGCTGCTGCCGATCGTCGCGCCGATGGTGTCCGCCGCGACGGGCCCGGCGCTGGTGGCGCACCTCCCGCACGGCCAGTGGCAGGAGGCGCTGCTGCTGGGCTGCTACGCGCTGTTCGGCATGAGCCTGCTGGCCACGCTGGTCATCCTGCCGATGGTGTTCTCCCGGCTGATCCACCACGGTGCGCTGCCCCTCGCGCTGACCCCGGCCCTCTTCCTCGTCCTCGGCCCGCTGGGGCAGTCGACCACCGCCGTCAACAACGTCGCCGACGCCGCGCACGGCACCACCGCCGCCCCGTACGCCCAGGCGATGACCGCCTTCGGCGTGCTCTACGGCACCCCCGTGATGGGCTTCGCGCTGCTGTGGCTGGCGCTGGCCGCCGCCATGGCGGTGCGGGCCTTCCGGCGCGGCATGGGCTTCGCGATGACGTGGTGGGCCTTCACCTTCCCCATCGGCACCTGCGTCACCGGCGCCGCCGGGCTCGCCCGCCACACCGGTCTGCACGCCTTCAACGGCCTGGCCTACGGGCTGTACGCGCTGCTCGTCGCCGCCTGGCTGGTCGCCGCGGTCTGCACCCTGCGCGGCCTGGTCAGCGGAAAGCTGCTCGCAGCGCCGCGCCCAGCACCCTCGGTGCTTCCGTCAACGACGGCCCGTACCACGTGAGATGACGCCCGCTGACCAGCGCGCACGACAGCCCGGGGAACGCCTCCGGGCCGTCGTCCGTGGTGAAGCGGTACGGCTCGTCCGGCAGGACGACCAACTCGGCGCCGCACGAGGTCAACTCGTCGAGGGGCACGCGGGGATAGCGCTCCGCGTGCCCCTCGTACGCGTGGGCCACGCCGAGACGGGCCAGGACGTCGCCCGCGAAGGTGTCCCGGCCGAGGACCATCCACGGCCGCCGCCACACCGGCACCACGGCCCGTACGGCCGGGCCCGCCGCCCGTAGGCCCACGGCCCGTACGTCCCGCCACGCGTCCTCGGCCTCCGCCAGCCACCCGGGCCGGGCCAGCCCGCACCCCTCCACCAGCACCCGCTCCAGCTCGCCGAACGCCTGCTCCAGGGTGCGCACTTCGGTGACCAGCACCCGCAGGCCCGCGGCACGCAGCGCGGCGAGGTCGGGGGCGCGGTTCTCCTCCTCGTTGGCGAGGACGAGGTCGGGCGCGAGGGCGGCGATCCGGGCCACGTCGGGGTTCTTGGTGCCACCGATCCGGACCACGCCGAGCCCGGCCGGGCGGTCGCACCAGTCGGTGGCCCCGACGAGCAGCCCGGGAGCCGTGACGGCCACGGCCTCGGTGAGCGAGGGGACGAGCGACACCACGCGCCGTACGGCGGGACGAATGGGCATGATCGCAGGGTACGCCTGGTCCGCAACTCCTATGACTGCACCGGCTGGTGCAGTTGGTTCGCCCCGTCCATCCGTCCGCCCGTCCGGCTTGGAACCTCAGCCGTCGGCCAGGGCGCGGCCGAGGAGAGGGAGCAGGCGGTCCCAGTGGCGTCGCAGCGCGGAGGGGTTGAAGGCGTCGGTGTCGGACATGGTGAAGCCGTGGATGGTACCGGGGTAGATCTCGGTGGTGTAGTCGACACCCGCGGCATCCAGGGCCTGGTTGAGCTCGCCCAGGGCCTCGGGCGACAGGTCGCCTTCGGCGAGCCCGAGGTGGACCTGGGCGGTGAGCTCGGAGACGAGGCGGTGCGGGCTGTCGGGCGCGTCGGTGACCAGGAAGCCGGGGTGGAACCCGGCGACGGCGGCCACCTGGCCGGGGTGGGCCGCCGCGGTGCGCATCGCCAGGGCGGCACCCATGCAGTAGCCGATCGCGGCGACCGGTCCGGCGCTCACCTCGGGCTGGGCGGTGAGGAACTTGAGGTAGGCGTCGGCGTCGCGCAGGACGCGCTCGGTGGTGTGCGCCTCGATCAGGGGCATCAGCTGGGCGAAGACCGCGGGCCGCGCCTCTTCCCCGATGTGCTCGGGAAGCTCGATCACCGGCGCCGGTCCGGTCCGGTAGTAGAGGTTGGGGACGAGCACGTAGTACCCGTGCCCGGCCAGTTCACGGGCCATCTCTTCCAGCACGGGCCGCAGGCCGAAGGCGTCCATGTACAGCAGCACCCCCGGGTGCCGCTCGCCACCGTCGGGGAAGGCGGCGAAGGCGTCGGCCCGTCCGTCCGTGGTGGGGATCTGAAGTGTCTTGGTGGGCATGGCGGATCGTCCTTTCCTGGACTGATCTTCCTAGTCGATCACCAGCCGGTCAAGGGCTCGAACTCGACCTGACGGTTGGCGGACTCATCCCACAACCACTCCTGTGCAACAGACAAGCAGACTCCTTGTGTCGGGGAATGAAAAAGGCCCGCAAGCGCGAGCCGTCGAACGAAGTTGGCTTAGCCGGACCACTGAGGATCTCCGGAGTGGCCACCGGTGGGGTGACGCCCGAGTGCGGTCGGGAAGACGCTGAACGCCCGCTGGCCCAGGCCAGACATGTGTCAACCTCAACGAGGTGTGGCCGGGGGCCTTCTCCTGCGCGCTGTTCAGGGGCTCAAGCGCTACTTGGAGGTGAGCCTCACGCCCTCCGGCCCCTCCGTTACACGGAGGCTCTTGAGCAGATGGGACAGGGGGCGGTCGGCGAATTGCTCAGGTACGGCCACCTCGGCCACAAGCCGGCCGTCTCCGGGGACTGGTCGGCAGGCAATGCCGCCGGTGGGATTCTCTTCGATTTTCGCAAGGGCGAGGATAGTTCCGTCCTGCTTGTAGGCCGCGTAGACGCGCATGGATGCCATCCTTTCCTTAGGAAACCTCAATGGAGTTGAAGAGGAAGTCGGCCGGGCCGCCGTTGGTTCGCACTACCAGATCCCAGGAGAAGGTAAACCCGTCGGACCGGTCCAGATCGAACACGGACTTGTGCTCGATGATTCCGATGCGGGTCAGGTTTGTGCTGAGCTCGGTAAGTGCGACCTCGAATCGATTGAAGGTGTTCGCCTGCACGACTTTCTCGTCGGTGTGCCACACGTTCCATAGCACATCCGTGTCCGTGGCCTGAGTCGACTCAGGTCCGCTGCGGTGAACGACTCCCATGAGCTGCTCCCTGGGTATGCTGGCCTACCTGTTAGGAGCATCGCATTCCTGCGCGGACACGGATACTTGTTTCCATCGAATGGGTGAAGATTTCGGTGACTTGCAACGCCTAATGCAATGAGTTGATCTGTCTGAGGGTGATGAGGCAGCAGGCGAGGCGGAGGCGTTTGAGGCCGTGGAGCCAGGCGAATATGCGCTCAACTACCCATCTGTAAGTGCCCAGTCCGGTGCCGTGCAGGGCTCCGCGGTGGGCGATGGCGGGCACGATCCGTCGTTCCCGCAGGCGGTCGCGGTAGATGTCGTGGCCGTAGCCGCGGTCGGCGAAGAGCGAGTCAGGCTTGCGGCGGGGTGGCCCACGCGCCCTCTCACGGGTGGGACGGCGTCGAGCAGGGGCATCAGCTGGGTGACGTCGCCCACGGTTGGCGCCGGCGAGGGGGACGGTGAGCGGGGTGCCGTGGCCGTCGGTGATCAGGTGGTGTTTGGAGCCGGCCCGGCCCCGGTCGACCGGCGACGGGCCCGTGTGCTGCCCCCTTTTAGCGGCCTCGCCTTCGTGGCGGGGCCGCTGCGTGTTGGTCAGGCGGAGAGGTCGCCGTTCGTGGCGGCGACGGCCGTGACGAAGGTCGACCAGGCGGTGGTGGGCGGGGTTATGGCGGGGCCGTGGGGGTTCTTGCTGTCCCGTATCGGGACGGTGCCGGGGAACCGGCGGGCGGCGACTTCGATGCACAGGTCGTTCTGACCTTGGCTGTAGGAGCTCTTGTGCCATATCGCCGTGGTCAGGTCAGGCTGGATGGTGAACACGGATACTTCTCCTCAACTGACTTCTCAAGAAACGCTGTTGACTGGTCCTCGGTCAGAGCCCCGCGTTGCACCTCCTCGAAGAGCGCTTGGTGCCACGCGAGCTCGTCGGGGTCTGTGCTGAACATTCCCCGCTTGACGGTAGCGGTGTAAAGCGTGGGCATCCTGCCTGATCTGGGCTTGGTGATCGACATGTGCCCGTGCACGATGAGGCCGTGGCTGTTGTTGAGGATGACCCGAAGGTGCACGTGTGGCCTCTCGGACATTTCTGCCAGATGTTGGAGCTGTTCCCGCATCACCTCGTTGGTGCTGGCATTGAGGTCCAGGGCCGACTCGAAGATGAGCGCTGAGAGCAGGGGCGGGTCCTCGCGATGGAGAATTCTTCCCCGCTGCATGCGGAACTGGACCTTGTCCTCCAGGTTTCCGCCGTAGAAGCTCATGCCTCGGGTCAGAAATGCCCTTGCATAGCTCTCTGTCTGGAGAAGCGCCGGGATGCCGATGGAGAAGTGGTGAATCGATGCCGCATTCGCCTCAAGGCTGAGCATCCTGTGTGCCCAACGTGCGTCCGAGTTGTCGTTGATGCCGTCCCACTCCGCAAGCAGGCAACCGTTCGCCCCCAACGCTTTGTCCAGCATCTCCGCGATGTCCGGTGGTGGCACCCTCTCACCCGTCTCGAACTTCGAGATCGCGCTGTCGGACATCCGGACCTGTCTTCCGAGTTCGGCTTGCGTCCAGCCTTGCGCGATTCGGAGTTCTCGGAGCAGGGCCCCGAACCGTGCGGCGTATGCCTTCGAGGGGGTGAGCCGCTCTGGGGTGGGCATGGGTGTAACCCCCACTGGACGATCCGTGCTGTCAAGCCTCTGACGGGCCCGAGCATAGGGGGCCGGGCAGATACTGGAAACCGGAACCGGGAGCCCAACTCCCGTCGTTTGACGCTGTGTTCGATTCCGCAGTGTCGTGATGCCCGCCCTGCGGCGTTCCACACGCACCCCCCAAGGAGATCGCCCCGCCATGCCCGCATACCCCGGCACCGCCGTCGCCGACGCAGGACGCCACCTCCCGGACGCCACCGAGACGGTGATCAAGACGATTCTGGGCACCCCCGCGCACATGCCGCTGCCCGTGGGCAGGGTGACCTCCTCGACGGCCATCCTCCGTGCCTGGATCAGAAAGACCGTGGTGGAGGTGCGGAACGACGTCGGCGTTCTGCCCGTGGACGATCCGCTGCGGGCGGCCGTGGAGGGGAGTGCCGAAGAGGCGCTGCACCGGGCCGACGAGCTCGGGCCCGGGAGCGGGCTGCAGTCCGCCTTCGACTACGTCCGGGGTCTGGCCCTGGTGGCGCAGGAACTCTGCGGCCACCGTGAGCGGCTTCGGGCGGCGGCGGCCGAGGAGGGCCGGCCGTGCTGAACGCCCCACTCGTCCCATTGCCTCACACCGGCGGACCGCCCTGCGTCCCGCCTCCGCGGGAGCCCCCGTGCAGGGAATGCCAGTGTCTCAACGCCGAAGGATGGCGGGCCCTGTTCGCGGACGATCTCGACAAGCTGGCAGCCGTCAACGCCCGCCACGCCCTCCACTACGCCGAGGCTCACACGGTGCAGGATCTGCCCCGGAATTCATCGAAGGGGAGACCAGGTTGATGAAGTGGCCGACCCTTCAGGTCGTCACCGCTCAACAATATGAGCCCATAGAGGTGTTCACTGGGCTGCGTCGACCTGTGCTGTTCATTCTGCGACGTTCTGATCATGGCGGGTGGATCTACCGCTACCAGCGCACTGCGGAAGCCCGGGCGGGCCGTGCCCCTCTTACGACCGGTGCGACCGACACGCGCCAACGCGTCCTCCAGAGCAAGCATGGAAGCCCGGTGCCCGAAGCCGCCGAGCGGGATCGCCTATCTCGCTGGAGCAAGTCGGCGCGCTGGCGTTGCCGCCAAACACTTCAGAAGCCCCGCCCGGAGGCAGAACCTTGGGCGGGGCTTCTGAGGTTCCAATCCTGTGACGGCTACGCCGAGGTATGCGACCGCCGATCCTTCAGGAACGACTGAAGCTCGTCGAAGAGAACAGTGATCGCTTTGCTGCTTTCACTGTGTGAGGCGGCCACCCAGAAGTCGCTGGACTCGGCAGGGTAGGAAATCTTGATCACCAAAACCTGCCATGCAAGGTTGGCGCCAAGATTCGACTTTTCAGCCAGCCACTCGCGAAATCCGTCGAGGAGCTGCCATTCAGTCACGGCATCCATGCCGGTCACGAAGGCGGCAACCTCGCCGAATGTGGTCAGCCCATAGGCCTGCGGACGCCTGCGCGCGTCGCTGATCCTGTCATGGAGATTCATTGCCGTCGCCTGCTATCGGGGTGCAGGGCTGAAGACGAGATCTTCGCCGTACTGAAAGTGTGCCCGGTAATCATCAATCGCCTCACCCTACCTACCGGTTGAATACTCCAAAGAGTACCGACCAGGGTCGTTGGCCCGTGATTGCCAGAGGGCCCTCGCCGAGTCACCTCTGCAGGGGCCCTCCTATCTGCTGGCGTGGACCTGAGTCCCGCTATCACGGTGGTGCCGAGTGTTTCATCAGGTACATCCGGAGATTTTTCTTATGGAGTGCCGATCATGTGGCCGAACCAAGACGGATCGTTGAATCCGCCCTCGTCCTCATGCCACTGTGGCCTTCCTGAAACCACGAAGCTCGACAGGTCATGCCCCAGGACGAATAGGTATCCGGGATTCACCGCGACACCGTACTGACTCGTCAAGAGCGCGCATTCGTCACTGCTTCCCTCGCGAATGACCAGCCCGTCATAGTAGGGCCGAAGGACCATAAGGCTAAGTCCTCCAAAGTGGACGTCGATACGACTCGACGGAGGATTGTCCCGGGTGCTCCTCAAGAGCAGACGGCAATGGCTTACCGTATACTGCCAGACCTTGAAGTACCGATCGGATCGGTACAGTTCGCTCATTGTCTTTTACCTCCGCTCAAACGCCTACCAGGCGGGTTCATCAAACCCCTCGACCTTTTTGCCGTTCTTGTCGTAGAACGTAACATTATTCCAGTCAAGGTTGCCTAGTTGGACATGCTTTCCAACCTGATGCATCTCCCACTGGGTTGCCGCCCAAGCCTTACCAGGGGCTCCAGCCTTATATGCGTTCATGAATTGCTCTGCTGGAGTGTCGCCATCGAACCCGCGAAGGGAGATCGCAACCTTGCCATTGTTGCGAAGAACGTTACTCACCTCGGCCTGCCATTGTGCGTACGGCTGACCGCCAACTCGGCCGACCTCCTGCGCATAGTCCGGGCCATTGAATGTGTAACCCTTCAGTTCGCCTGCTAGATCCTCTGAATGCTGGCCGATTCCGAGAACCATCGGTCCACAGCTGGAATTGTGGACCAAGATCGGCGTCGCGCCCGCCAGCACATAGTACGTGTGGAGGTCGTCGACTGTGAGGTTGTAGGTGCGCGCACGCCGGTCGAAGGTGCGGTTTGCTTGTACCTGGGCGGTGGTTCTATCACTGCTCAGAAGGCTCGCGCCTGGCCTGAGTTCACTAGCCTTGAGCCAGTGGTGTTCCGAGGGGCTCCAGAACGGGTGCTCGTAGGTAGCCGTGAGCTTCTCAAGCCCATTGTGGGTCGCGATTGTCAGTTCGTTGAAGTGCTTGTCGTCCTCGGTGACGATCAGGCGTGTGACCCTGCGGGAAGATGTCTGGCCTGTGATCGGATCGGTTGCAAGGACCTTATCCCCTGCCTTGACGTTCTCTATTTTCCGCGTGGAATCGTCGCCCATGAGCACTTTGGTGCCAGCCAGGAAACACTGGTTGCATACTCGCTTGACGCGCTTCAGGTCCCGCAAGGCCTCGTACGCCTTTTCAAGGACCCTTATCTTCGAGCTGAAGACGACGTCTATCACGACCGGACCACAGGTAGTGAAGTCGCCACGCTTGGTGCACTCCTGGAACCGGCCGATCGCGGAGAGTTCTTTCTCTATACCCCAAATCTGCTTGGCCGCAGACTCGATGGCCGGTCCTTGCGCCAGGACATCACAGTAGGCCTCGTGGTGCTGACACCAACGGCCGGGGTTCTCCACTGGCTCGCAGCCCAGAATCCCGCATTGGTACATCCGTCGCGGGCTTTTATCGGCCTTTTTCCTGGCCTCCGCCAGGGCCTTCCGCTTGGCTTCTTCCTCAGCCTTTACCTTCTCGACGGCAATGCTGAAGGCTTCCGTGGCTGCCTTGGTGGCGGCTGTCGCGTCCTTGCCGGCCGCGGTGGCGTCGGCTCGGGCCTGGTCAGCTGAGGCCCAGGCGCTGGAAGCGGAGACGTTCGCCAGTTCCGCCGAAACCGACGCATCGGCCGCCGATATGGTCGCGTCCGCTGATGCCTGGTTGGCGTCGGCCTCGGCCGCGCGAGCAGTCTTGGCCGACTCGGCTGCACGGGCTGCGGAGGCTTCTGCTTCCTTGGCGGATTGGGCGGCCTCGTTGGCGGATTTCTTGGCGTCGGTGGCCGACTCCTGTGCCTGCCTGGCGTATTCCTTCGCCTCGGCGGCCTTCTGCTGGGCGAGAGCGGCGACCTTGCGCGCCTCGGCGGCGTTCTGCTGAGCGGTGGCCGCAGTACGTGCCGACTCGGCGATCAGCTGCTGGACCCGCGCCTTGTGAGTGGCGGCAAGGAAATCTTTGTGCTGGGCCGTGTACTGCCCGGCTTGAATGAAGCGGTGCAGCAGCTGAGGCGGACCCTCCAAGGCGATGCGCGCCGCGGACTTGACCTCCGGGCCGCCACTGTCATTCAGCTGGGCCGCAAGTACCCGTTCGTCCTGGGTGCGTGCGCTGTACTGTCCGGTAGTGATGTACTCGCGGTACTTGTCGACAGATCCGGAGTCCAGCGCGGCTCTGCCCGCTTCCTGTACCCCGCGCCCGCCTGTGGACATGACCTGCGCGATGTAGATACGGAAGTCCTGAGCGCCAACCTGGTATTGGCCATCGGTCAGGAACGCGCTGATCTGTGTGGCATCACTCTTGAGCGCGGTCTCCGCGGCTTTACGGACCGGCTCCAGTTCGCTCTCTCCGGCCAGCCGCTCGACACGGGTGCGATCGTCCTGCCGGGCAGCCTCTATCCTGCCGGTGCGTATGTAGTCGGCGACATCCGTGTCTGAGCCGCTAAGGGCTGCCTCAGCGGCGGCGCTGCTCCACGGGCCGTCGGTCTTCATGGTCAGCAGTGCGACCCGGCGGCCCTTCGTAGCGACGGTCTTGGCGTCGGCTCCAGGCTGAGCTGCCTCGGTGGCCAGGCGCTGGGCCTCGGCGGCGAGATCCTTGGCGTCCTTGGCCGTCCGGGCCTGGGCCGCTTGGCGCTTGTCGTCGAGCTCCTTGAGATCTTTGGCCCGCTCGATCCCCTCGTTGGTGCGGGTGAGGAGCTCGCCAACCTCGATCTGGCGTGCCAGATCATAGATGTCCTTGGCCTTGCCGACCGCAGTGCTGGCGGCGTCGGCGGCCTCTTTTGCGGCCGTGGCGTGGGCGGAGGATTTATCAGCGGCGGTAGCGGCTTCGCCCGCGTGCTCGGCAGCCTCATCCGCTGCCTTGGCCGCGGCCTCCGCGTGCAGTGCAGACGACCTTGCCGAGTCGCGCGCCTCACCGGCGGCCGTGGCCGCTTTACGCGCCAGATACTCGGCGGCGTTGGCGGCTCGAGTCGCTTCCTTGGCATGACGGCGTGCCGCCGCGGCGGCTTCCCGGGCCTCAGCGGCTTGCCCATCGGCTTGCCCGGCATAGCTGCTGGCTTCATCGGCGGCATCGGCGGCATCGTTGGCATTGGAGCCGGCGCTTGCGGCAGCGCTTGCGGCATCCCCGGCAGCAGACGCCGCAATGCCCGCCTGGTCGGCGGCATCCGCTGCCAGCTTGGCGCCCTTGGCGGCAGTCCGGGCATCTTCGGCTGCCTTACGCGCGGCCGACGCGTTTCCTGCGTCGGTGGCGGCATCCGCTGCTGCGTCGCGGGCCCGGGACGCAGCCTGGGCAGCCCCGGCCGCGGCGGATGCCGCCTGGGCGGCTGCGTTCGCTGCGATGCGGGCCGAGTTGTTGGCCGCGCGGGCCGCGTCGATCGCCTCCTGCGCGGCGTCTGCGGCCTGGCTGGCTGCTGAGGCTGCACGTCCGGCCGCACCGGCGGCTGCGTTGGCATCGTCCTTGGCCGCTGTGGCTTCGGCAGCAGCCTTCTTGGCTGCGTCCTTGGCCAGCTTCGATGCCGCAACAGCCCGAGCTGACGCGTCTTTGGCAGCCTCGGTCTCCGCAGCGGCCTGACGGCCTGCTTCCCGCGCCTGTTCGGCCAGTTGGGCAACAGTGCTCTGTTCTTGGTCGCGGGCGCGTGCCACGTACTGGCCGACCTGCAGGAACTCACGTATGTCGTCAGCGGATCCGTTGAGCGCGATCCTGCCAGCGGTTCGGACCTCGGACCCGCCAGTGCTCAGGATTTGCGCGAGCTGGACCCGCTCATCCTCATCGCGCTGGGTGTACTGGCCTTCATCAAGGAATGCCCTCACATCGGCGGCCGTGCCGTTGAGAGCGGCACGGCCAGCCCTTTGGACACCGCTGCCACCCGTGTCGATGATCTGGGCCACGCGGACCCGCTCATCCTCTTCCAGCGGCGCCTTCCAGCCGTCCTGGAGAAATACCTTCAGTTCGGCGGGGGTGCCTGTCAAGGCTTTGCGGGCGGCTTCCTGCAAAGCCCGGCCGCCGACACTGGCCTTCTGCGCGGCAGCAACCCGGTTGTCTTGGACTGTCTCGTCGTCCACCTGGTTCAGGAAGCGGACGACGTCGTCGGCACTACCAGTCAGGGCAACTTCTGCGGCTGCCTTGACCCCAGGCCCCCCGGATTTCCACAAGTCAACGATTCGGCCCCGGTCAGTAGGACGTACCTCTGGGGCATTCTGACTGCCGCCGTCCGGGGCGCCGTTGGCCATGGCGGGTGAGGGCCCGAGCAGGCCCACCATGAATGCCATAGGCAACACACTCAGGCACAGCACGCGTATGGCGCGCGATGCCCTCCCCGTGCTGGCTCTTAAACGTACGCTTCGTCTCAAAGGGAAAGCTCATCTCATCGACTGGCAACTCCTGCTGCCAGATGCCAGATGCCAGATGCCGGACTTCGGCGCGACGAGCATAACCACACCGACCTTGCGGAGACTTCAAATTTCATAGCAGACGGGAACGTGAACTGGCTGAAAATGATGCCATGTTGACGCCAGAAGCATGCATCGGACGATGCCGGAACGGGCAGCTGCCTACGGCGCATCACTCAATCCTGTCCGCGACTTGCATGAAACATCCTGTGCCATCCGTACCCTCAGCCAACCGGACTGAGCGATCTGGAAGTGGGTCAAGTCCTGGTGATTGACGAGAAATTGCTGATCATGCATCGATGCGAAGATGTGTTGCGCACCCACTCGTCGTTCACGTGGTACCTTCCCATCAACACCCTTACTTCTCTTTTATATCTGCGTGGGGGATCGTGGATACGCTTTCTTCCACGCCGGAAAGGGCTCTTCGGTGACATCTCGCATACGTACTCTGATGCTTGCGTCTGGAATCGTCGGCGTGCTCGGCGCCTTGGTCGCCGCGCCGACCCTGGCCGCCGCCTCCCCGTCTCCCGCTGTGTCGGTGGCAGAAGAAGAGCCGCCTTACGCGATAGAGACCTTCGAATACCCCAACGCGGCGAAGATTCTCGCGGAGAAGAAGATCAAGCTTTTCAAGGGCGACGGCCACATCCTGCTCGCCGAATGCAGCAACTCACCCGAGCAGATCAAGCTCTGGGTACGAGGTGGGGACGTCTGCTTCCAGGCCAACGCCAAGAAGGGCTATCTCGCTCTGGAAGTCCCCAACGTATGGGGCCTGGAGACCGCAAGTCACCCCATTAGCGCCGACCTCGTCGCCGAAGGCAAAACCGAGACTGTCAGCGTCTCCAAAACTGGCCCCCAGAACGGCTACCAGAGCGTCGGTGAGGGAACCGTTGGGGGCGCTCCGACCGTACTCGTTCAGCTCCGCGTCACGGGCTGATCCGCGGCGGGTCCCGTTGCGCCAGCCCAGCTTACTGAGCTGGCGCTCTCGGCCTCTCAGCAAGGAGGGGCGGGTTCCATCCGGACCTTACGGGCAAAGGGGCGGCTCAGCCGATGAGTTGTACCTCGCCATGCGTTCCCTTCAGGTCCACGCCGGGGTAGTAGCTGACAGGGCCGTTTGCCCATCGGATGAGTATGTCGTTGGGTCGGCCATTGGCTGTGGCGAAGGAACCAACGGTCATCACCTGGGCATTCATCCATGCGGACTTGGGGTCCCTGATCCGGGTCCGGCCATGAGTACCGCTGGTGTCGACGGTTGGGAAGATGGTGGTATCCCCGTCGCTCCAGCGGATCATGAGGTCTCCGGTCTTGCCCCCGGCGAACTCGCCTGCACCGATCTGTGCAGCGTCATTCCAGGATCCCGCGTTCTGCAGCTGGGTCCAACCGCTGAGGCCCTTGGTGTCGATGTCGGGGTACATCGATGCTGAACCGTCAGCCCAGACGACGAGAAGGTCGTCCCGTAGCGAGTTCGCGGTGTACCGGCCGGCTGTGATCAGCCTGGCGTTCTCCCACGTCTTGGTGTGGGCGGGACGCAGGGTCTTCTCGTCGTGGAAGCCCTTCTGGTCGACGTGGGTGTACTCGGTGAGTTCCCCGTCGGACCAGCGCACGATCATCCCGTCGCTGCCGCTGCCCGTGAAGCTGCCACCTGTGATCGCCCTGGCGTACTTCCAAGTGCTCCCGGCGTCGGCGAGCTTGTACTCGGCAGAGAAGGGGTACTCGGGGGCGCTGTGGTCAGCGCCCTGGTAGAGGGTGACCGAGCCGTCGGTCCAGCGGACCACCATGTCCATGCGGCGCTTGCCGCCGGCAGATCCGCCGGTGAAATAGCCGGAGGCGAGGAGATCCGCGTTCTTCCAGTTCGCCCGCGGCAGGAGAGTCCGGGAGAAGGTCTGCTGGATCCAGTCGGCGAGGTCGTCCACCCGGGTGTCGACTGCGCCGGTGCGGGTCTCCGCCTCATTGCCGAAGCAACCACCCTGCCAAGAGCGGTTGTTGACTCCGACGATCTCGTAGCGGCCTCCTACGTCACGGAATGCGGGGGCGCCGGTGTCTCCCTGGCACAGGACCGCGTCGCCGGACGTGCCGGTGAGGTTGACCGAGGTGCCGCCGACGGCCCCTACGTTGAACTTCGCGTAGTGAAGGTGGTCGGGTACCCACTCGTCCTTGGTGCGGCCGTAGCCGGCGGACCACAGCTCCTCGCCCTGCAGCGGAGCGTTGGAGCTTATGGTCGCGGGAGATATCCCAACGACCGGATTCTCCAGCTTGGCCATGACCAAGTCGCGGTCCTCGCGGGGCACGAGCTCCACTACGTTCATCACGCTGCCGGACTCGCGGGTCAGGTCCGCGCGGCCTACGGTGGCGGTCGTTTTGAATTTTGGCGTACCCGGGTCGACCTTGAAGCTCTGCTTGGGGTTGTCGGCGAAGCAACTGGAGGCGGTGAGCACCCATTGTTGTTCGACCAGAGAGCCCGAACAACTGCGCTGGCCACCGATGTCGAGCTTCACAGTGAACGGGTAGGAGCCGTCCTTGGCGCTGGTGCCCACGACGGCGTTCGCGGGGGTGGCACACAGCAGGCCGACCATGGCGGCGGATGCCAAAAACGCTAAGCCTCCTGTGGCGCGTGCACGCATGACGGACATAACTTTCCATTTCTTTCGAGTTCAGGAAGAAGAGGTGAAGCTGCACCTGGGCACGCCAAAGGCGACGACTGGCGGTAAAGGCTTGTCAGCCAGTGATGCGGAGTTCGGTGAGGGCAGTAGGAGCCCCTGGTGGGTTGGCGGCCTCGCCGACACTCTTGAACCCGTTCCTGGGGACATCGACGGTCTGAACCTGGCTGTCGGCGGTCAACTTGGCCTGGACCGCGTAGTCCTTGGTCATGATGTTGAAGGTGCCGGGGATCTCCAAGGACAGGTAGCCGGACTTACCGCTACCCGTGACCTTGAAGCAGTACTTGCCTTCCTTGTTGTGGCGCGTCGCCACCACGATGTCCGAAGAAGAGGCGCAGTCGGCAAGGAGAATGTGCCCATCACCCTTGTACAGCGCGATGCCCTGTTCCTTGAGGATCTTGTCCGCGTGCGGATAATCAAAGGTCTCCACCGCTGAAGGCGGAGGAACCTCGTCCGCCAGAGCCGGAGCGGCCGCGGCGACGGAAACGGCACAGGCCGCCGTGATCACGGAAGCTGCACCAAGTACGTTGGCACGCAGCGCTTTACGCACGCCAGATATCACGAACGACACCCTTCAGAGCTGTAGCGGCGGCCACACATATGGCAGGAGTGGGGCAACAGGAAGCCTCCCCATCACTGCCCGCAACTTTACGGTGACTTGACGTCGCGTTGGGTGTGACTTCCCTCATGCGGGGATGCCTTGCGCAAGGAGGGAGCTGAAGGGATCTGCCCGCCGACGGGCTGAGGCGGGCGTATAGCTCGCTGGCGAAGTCCTCGCCGCAGGGCGTCACCTCTCCGATGCCGCCGAGACCGTGATCAAGGCGGTCCTGGGTACCCCCGCGCACGCCCCACTCGTCCCGTTGCCCCACACCGGCGGACCGCCCTGCGTCCCGCCTCTGCCGGAGCCCCCGTGCAGGGAGTGTCAGTGTCTCAACGCCGAAGGATGGCGGGCCCTGTTCGCGGACGATCTCGACCGGCTCCGGGGCGTGAACCGGCGGCAGGACCTTCACCACGCAAGGGCGCACCGGGGGCACTGGCGCCGCCGGGAGGTGTAGCGCGCGTGTCTTGTGGATCGTCCTGGATCAGCCCGCGACTCCCCCGAAGGTGCGTCCGTCGCACGTCGCGGGCTGATCCAGGGTGATCCACAAGAAAGACGCTCAGTTGTCGCTGCCGTCCCCGGTGTGCCGGGCAGCGCACCCAGAGAATCGCAGCGTGGCCGCCGGGGCCGCCAGCTGTTCGGCGCTCGGCCTAATAGACGCGAACCCTCCCGAAACCCATGGATACGCGGCATCATCGTCGAGTCGGATCATCGGGCTCATCGGGCTCATCGGAACCACGGGGGCGACTGTGCTCGAACTCAGCTTCGGCGTAGCCGATATGGCACGCGTCCGGTTCGGCGTTTCGCCGATCGACCAGGTGATCAGCGGTGTCGCGGGCGCGGAGCACCACTGCGTCGGTGAATCGGTCAACCGTGACCGCTGGTGGCGACAGGCGCGGCGGCATGTGCCGCGGCAGGCCGCCCCGGTGTTCGACCTGGTCAACGCCAGCTTCGAGGGAGTGCCCGACTTCCTCTTTCCCCACGGCGAGGACGGCTGCCGGCGGCTCGTCGATGAACTCGACGCCATGCTCGCGGTCCCTGAAACCGTGTTCCACGAAAGCCTCGCCTTCTACGGTCGGGAGCCGGGACTGCCGCGCATCGTGGAGGAATTGCGCGACGGAGGCACGCGCGGGCTGCGGCGGATCGCGGACGGCGTCTGGGCGATGTTCCAGGCCTGTTTCGCCCCGGACTGGCCCGACATCCAGCGCCTTCTGCAGGCCGATGTCGCGCACCACGCGCGCACCGCGGCCGAGGCGGGCACCGGCGCCATGCTGGCCGGGCTCCATCCGCAGTTGGCCTGGCGGGACGACGGCGTCCTCCAGTGCGCCACGCCCGAGTGGGACGCGGCCTTCGACCTTCGCGGGCGGGGGCTGGAGCTGCACCCCAACGTCTTCCTCCAGGGCGTCACCGCCGGGCTCGCCGAACATCGGCCGCCGATGATGATGTACCCGGTCGGCGCGAGACCTCCCGAGCACACGCCGACCCACCGGACCGACGGACTGGCCAATCTGATCGGCCCCGCACGGGCCCGCGCCCTGCGCGCGATCGGGCAGAGCCCGTGCACCACCATGCAGTTGGCCGAACGGCTCGGCGTCACCTCACCGTCCGCATCCGCCCACGCCACCGCCCTGCGGACAGCCGGGGTGATCACCACCGAGCGCGAGGGGCGACAGGTGCGGCACGCTCTCACCCCGCTCGGGCACGGCCTGCTGTTCAGCAACCCGGTGTTCGGCGACCCCATGGCCGGTGAACCGGCGATGTCCGTCTCCTCACCGGGACACCCGGGTTCGTAGCCCTTCGGCGAACGCGCGCGCCGACTCCAGGTCGGTGGCGTTCGGCCGTCCCTTTCTGATGCCGCCGACGAGTTTGAACGGAAGATAGGTGTCGAACGCGCGGCACGAGAAAGTGTCGACCACCTCGAAGCCTTTCTGTTCGAGAAGCCGTACCAGGGGTCGGGAGAAGCGCTGGAATCCCGCTTCGGGAAGGCCGCTGGTGGCGAATACGAATGCCTTGGCCCGTTGTTTCTCCGGGAGTGACCGGATGAACTCCCGCAGTTGGGGATGGAAGGACCCCGAGAAGATCCCCGAGCCGAATCCCACTAGGTCGTAGGCGGAGAGCTCCGCCATATCGATCTGCTCAGGGTCGACAACAGGGGCCTCCAGGACCTGGCCCATGACGTCGGCAACCCTCTTCGTGTTGCCGTGGGACACGGAGGTGCACACGATGGTGGCCTTCATGATGATGCCCCTTTCGCTTCAGTTCGCTTCAGTGCATGCCCAAGTACTGCTCGAACGTCCTCTTCCCCACCGCCTGTTCGGGCACGAGGTGGCCGCCCGCCCGGAACGCCCGGTACGTCTTGCCCGCGAGCGGCACGCTCAGCACCGGGCGGCGTCCGCCGGTCGCCCGCAGGTACGTACGGGCCAGGTCCGGGAACGTACGGACCTCGGGGCCGCCCATGTCGGCCACCCGCCCCGCCGGAGGCCGCAGGGCCAACTCGGCCAGGCGGTCGGCGACTTCGGCCACCTCGATCGGCTGGACACTGACGCCCGCCGGGAGCGGCATCACCGGCAGCTTCGCCGCTGCCCGCAGGACCGTGCGGACGAGATCGTGGAACTGTGTGGTGCGCAGCACCGTCCAGCCGAGCCCCGACTCCTCGATCAGCTGCTCCACCGCGTGCTTGGACTGGTAGTAGCCGAACGGCACCCGGTCCACGCCGACGATGGAGATGTGGACGAGATGCGGGACGCCCGCCCGGCGCGCGGCCCCGATCAGGTTCCGCGCCGCCCGCTCGTCACCGCCGCGCGGTGTCGACGCACAGTGCACGACGGCGTCCACGTCCGCCACGGCCCTGTCGAGCGCGGGCCCGCCCTCCCGCAGGTCCACCGCGTACGGCTCCGCGTGCCGGCTCAGCACCCGTACCTCGTGTCCCTCGCCGCTCAGCCGCTCGGTGACGGGCCGGCCGAGCGTTCCGGTGCCGCCGGTCACCAGGATCGTGGTCATCTCCGCATCAGCCCCTTCGGACGCGGGGCGCTCCCTCGCGGAACGCCCGTCATCAGCTGGGAACCGGCGGGCCCGCGGAAATGTGACAGCCGTGAGAAAGAATTTCAGGCGGACGCGAGCTGGCAGCCCACGAAGCTCAGTTTGTCCGGGTTCATCACAGCCCGTGCCGTCACGATGACGCCGCCGCGCACTTCGAACGACACGACCCCGATGACCGTGGCCCCCCGCCACGCCACCAGCGCGAGCGCCCCGTTGACCTCGGCGACCGTGAACTCCATGCCCGCCGCGAAGCGCTCCGCCCCGCCGACCAGGAACCGCAGGACCTTCTCGCGCCCCTCGACGGGCCTGCGCGCGGCCGTGACCTTGCCGCCGCCGTCGCTCCACCACGTCACATCGGCGGCGAGCATCTTCTCCAGGCCCGCCATGTCGCCCTCGCGGGCCGCCCCGACGAACGCCTCCACCAGCTCGTGCCGAACCCGCTCCGACGGCTCGAACCGCGCCTCGGGCAGCGCGATCCGGCCCACCGCGCGCCGGTACAGCTGGCGGCAGTTGGCCTCGCCCAGATCCAGCACCCCGGCGATCTCCCGGTACCCGTACGCGAACGCCTCCCGCAGCACGTACACCGCACGCTCCGTCGGCGTCAGCCGTTCCAGCAGGACGAGCAGGGCACAGGACACCGAGTCCCGGCGCTCGGCCGACTCCAACGGGCCGAGTGTGCCGTCCGAGGTCAGGACGGGTTCGGGCAGCCAGGGGCCCGCGTACTGCTCCCGCTGCGCGCGGGCCGAGGCGAGGCGGTTGAGACAGAGGTTCGTGACGACCTTGGCGAGCCAGGCGCCCACGTACTCGACGGAGCCGGGCTCGGTGGCGCCGAACCGCAGATAGGCGTCCTGCACGATGTCCTGCGCCTCGTCGGCGGAGCCGAGCATGCGGTACGCGAGCCCGAACATCCGCGGACGCCGACTCTCGAACTCTTCGACCCGGTCGGGTCCCGTCGCTGTCGTCACCCCCTCAGCCTGCCAGAGTTCCCGTCGCCGTCGGGACGGGGAATACCGGGGGCCGACCGGCTTGTTGGCGTCGTCGTCACGGTTCTGCAGGTCCGTGCGGACGATCCGTTCACGGCCGGGCGGTCCGTCCCTGCCGGTCGGCGTCCGACGGTCATCGCTCCACCCATCGACAGGAGAGCTCCCATGACGATTCTGGTAACCGGCGCGCGCGGCCGTGTGAGCGCGGCCGTCCTGCGCGAGCTGCTGGAGCGCGGCGAGCCGGTGCGGGCCGCCGGGCGGAAGCCCGAGGAGGGCGGGCTGCCGGACGGTGTGCCGGCCGTGCGGCTCGACCTCTCCGACCCCGGCACGTTCGAGACCGCTCTCGACGGGGTCCGCAAGGTGTTCCTGTACGCGGAGCCCGCCGGCATCGGCGCGTTCCTCGACGCGGCGCGCGCGGCGGGTGTGGAGCACATCGTGCTGCTGTCGTCGCTGTCGGCGGGGGAGAAGGACCCGGAGTCGAACGCGATCGGCGCGTTCCACGTCGCCGCGGAACGGGCGCTGATCGCGTCGGGTGTCGACTGGACGATCGTGCGGCCCGGCGCGTTCGCCACGAACACGTTGCAGTGGGCACCCTCGATCCGCGCGGAGGGCGTGGTGCGCTCCGCGTTCCCGGGCGCGCACAACTCGCCCGTGCACGAACGGGACATCGCCGCGGTGGCGGTCCGGGCGCTGACCGACGACGCGCACCGCAAGGCGACCTACCAGCTGACCGGGCCCGAGTCGCTCAGCGAGGAGCGGATGGTCGAGCTCGTCGCGCAGGCCATCGGCAAGCCGGTCCGGATCCAGCTGATCAGCCGTGAGGAGGAGCACGCGCGTACGGCGCGGTTCGCGGGTCCCGACATCGCCGACGTCCTGATCGCGTACCGCGCCGCGGGCGACGGCGTACCCGCCGAGGTGTACGACGGGGTACGGGAGGTCACCGGGCGTCCCGCCGTACCGTTCGCACAGTGGGCGAAGGATCACGCGACCGACTTCCGGTGACCGACCGAGCTCAGCGCGCGAAGGTCACGACCGTCCCCTCCGAGGGGACGACCATGTCGCCGACGAGCCGGCCGGGGCCGACCGCGGGAGTGGCCAGGCGCAGGCCCCCGTCGAGCAGGAGGCTCGCCGCCATGGCCTGGAGCTCGTTCAGGGCGAAATGAGCGGCGACGCACTTGCGCGCGCCGACGCCGAAGGGGACCCAGGTGCAAGGGGCCGGCCCTTTGTCCAGCCACCGTTCGGGACGGAAGCGGCGGGGGTCGGGATGCGCCGCCGCCCGGCGGTGCGCACCGAAGCCGTTGACGGCGACGTGCGCACCGGCGGGCAGCGGAAAGCCCGCGACGGTGAAGCCGGGCCCGAGCACGCGCCGGGGCACGATCGGGTTGATCGGGTAGAGGCGCAGCGCTTCGGTGACGGCCGCGGTGAGGTAGGGGAGCCGGGGCAGATGGTCCACGGTGAGCGGGGAGCCCCCGGTCACCCGGCGCAGTTCGGTCCGTGCACGGTCGGCCGTCTCCTGGTGGGCCAGGACGGCCTCCATGGTCCACGCCAGGCTGTAGGCCGTGGTCTCCGCACCGCTGCCGAGCACCACCACGAGGATGTCGCGAAGGGTGTCGTCGTCCAAGGGCGCGCCGTCGGGCCTGTCCGCCCGGAGCAGCGCGGTCACGAGGTCGTCGTCCGTCGGGCAGGGGGACGCGCGGCGTGCGGCGCAGAGTTCTCGCAGGCAGGTGTCCAGCCGGTCGCGGGCGCGGTGGTACCGCCGCCAGGGCCCCACGGCCAACGTGGGCGGGAACTGCGGCAGATGGAACACCAGCGGGTGGTGGGCGGCGTCGATGAACGCGTGCAGGAGTTCCTTGACGCGCAGTGATTCGTCCCGGTCGGCCTTGAGGAACTTCCGTATGAGGACGTCGGTGGTGATCGACATCAGGCGGGGCACGAGGGGAAAGGGGCGGTCGGCCGGCCAGGTCGCCATGGCCGCACGCGTCGCCTCCAGCGCCAGCTGTTGCCCGTGGGCGACGTGGAGGCGGTGGAACAGCGGCGTGAGGAAGCGCCGTTGCCATGCCTGTTCGCCGCCGTCCCGGGTCAGCAGCGAGCGAGTTCCGTAGATCACGTCGAGAATCCCCCGGGCCCGGCCGGCGGCCAGTACGTCCGGGGGAGCGGCGACGATGTTCCGGATGCCTTCGGGGTCGCTCACCATGACGAGGGCGCCCATGCCGGCGAGGCGCAGGGTGAAGGCGTCGCCGAAGCGGGCGTGCTGTCCGGCCAGCATCGCGTAGGGGTCGCGCAGGAAGCGCACCGACTGGACGAGGGCCGGTGCCGCGGGGCCCGGAGGCAGGCGACGGCGCGTGCTCTTCATGGCCCTGTCCTCCTGGTCCTCCCGCTGGTCCTCCTGAACGCCCTTGGGGACGTGCCCATATGGCCGTATGTCCCCGGATTCCCCGCCGGAAACCGCAGGGTGGAGGAGCCGGTGCATCGCCCGCGCCCCCAGGGGGCGTCCGTCCCCGGATGCCGCTCCCGTCGCCCGCCCCCGAGCGCCCTGGTGCGGCCCGGCTCCCGGATGGGACCGTGAAGGACGCGCCGGAGCAGCGCCCTCCGAGCGCGCATCCGGGCCCGGAAGCGAGGACGCGCGTTGGCACCGACCCTCCGTGAATCCCTCGCCGACCGGCTGGCGTCCGCCGTCGCCTTCGCCGTCAACCCCAACAAGTGGATCCACTGGTCGAACCCGTACATCTGGTACCTGGCCCTCCGTGGCGGGCCCGTTCCCAAGGGGCCTCTGGGCAAGGGCATGCACGCCGCCCAGGTCCGGGCCTGGCGCCGTTCCCGCAGACCCCGCTGAGAGGCGAGTCATGGACATCGTCGGCAGGTGTGCGTCCTTCACCCGCTCCCGCCAGGCCAAGAGCCTCGGCCTGTACCCGTTCTACTCCGCGTTCTCCGGCCGGGGTCCGGGCGCCGCCCGCACGGTGGGCGGCCGGGACGTCATCGTCTGCGGGTCCGGGGACTACCTCGGGCTCGCCGCCGACCCGCGCGTCACCGAGGCCGCCGCCGAGGCGGCCCGCCGGTACGGCACGGGTTCCGCGGGCTCCCGGCTGCTCAACGGCAACCTCGATCTGCACGAGCGACTGGAGGACGAACTCGCGCGGTTCTTCGGCAAGCCCGCCGCCCTGGTCTTCGCCACCGGCTACCAGGCGGGTCTCGGCGCCGTCGCCGGACTGTGCCGGACCGGCGACCACGTGCTCGTCGACCAGGAGGCCCACGCCTCCCTCGTCGACGCCGCACGGCTCAGCCGCGCCAGGGTCCACTGGTTCCCGCACAACGACACGGACCGGCTCGCCGCCGGGCTGAAGTCCCTGCCGGGCAACGGCGGCCGCATGGTGGTCGTCGACGGCGTCTACAGCATGCGCGGCGACCTGTGCCCCCTGCCCGACCTCGTCCGCGTCTGCCGGGAGCACCGCGCCACCCTGGTCGTCGACGACGCCCACGGAGCCGGGGTGCTCGCCGAAGGGCACGGCACCTGCGCGCGGTACGGCCTCACCGACGACGTACCGGTCATCTCCCTGACCTTCTCCAAGGCGCTCGGCTCCATCGGCGGTGCCGTGCTCGGCGACACGACCGTCATCGAGTACCTGCGCCACTACGCCCGTCCCCTGGTCTTCTCGGCCGGGGCCAGCCCCGCCAACACCGCCGCCGCCCTGCAGGCCCTGCGCATCCTGCGCGACGAACCCTGGCGCGGCCGGGCCGCCCTCGACAACGCCCGCCGCATGCGGCACGCGCTCTCCGCACTCGGATACCGGGTGCCGCCCGGCGACACCCCCCTCGTTCCCGTCGACATCGGCGACGAACTGCGCACGGCCGTCGCCTGGAAGCTGCTGCTGGACCGCGGCGTGCACGTCAACACGGTCATGCCACCGGCCGCGCCAGCCAGTCTGCGCGCGAGCTTCTGCGCCTCGCACACCCGGGAACAACTCGACGCGGTCGAGGCGGCGTTCGCGGACATCCGCGAGCCGCTGGCCGCCCTCGCCCTGCCGGAAACCGGTCTCCCCGCCTCGCACACCAGCCATCTCCGGCTCCCCGGCACCGAGGAGTCCACCGAGACCTGGTTCGCGGAGATCCGCCACCTGCTGCCCTGAGCCGCCCGCGCCGCACCGCACTGGAGGAACCGTGGCCACCGCCCTCGTCACCGGCGCGACCGCGGGCCTCGGCAAGGCGCTCGCCCGAGCCCTGGCACGGGAAGGAGCCGCCCTCGTCCTCGTCGCCCGGACCCGGACCGACCTGGAGGACACCGCCCGGCAACTGCGCGCCGCGGGCGCCGCGCACGTGGACGTCCTCCCCGCCGACCTGGCCTCGGCCACGGGCTGCGCCGCGGTCGCGGCACGGCTCACCGACCGGGAAGCACCGGTCGACCTGCTCGTCAACAACGCCGGTATGGGCTACGCCTCGTCCTTCCCCGCGAACACCGTCGCGGACGAGGAGTACCTCCTCGACGTCAACGTGCGCGCGACGCTGCGCCTGACCCACGCCGCCCTCGGCGCGATGATCCCGCGCCGCTCCGGAGCCGTCGTCAACGTGGCCAGCGTGGCCGCGCTGGGGCCCGCCTGGCTCGCCTCCACCTACCCCGCCAGCAAGGCGTGGACGGTCAACTTCACCGAATCACTGGCCCGTTCGCGCCAGGTGCGGGAATCGGGGGTACGGCTGATGGCGCTGCTCCCCGGGTATACCCGCACCGAATTCCACCAGCGCGCCGGCATCGGCACGGCCTGGCCGCCGGCGTGGCTGTGGCTGGACGCCGACTACGTGGCCCGTACCGCTCTGCGGCACCTCCGGCGCGGTGCCGTCCTCAGCGTCCCGAGCCTCCGGTACAAAACCGCCGCCTGGGGGCTGCGCCACCTGCCCCGCGCCCTCGTCCGGCCCTTCGCCTGGGAGGCGGCGCCCCGCTGAACCGGCGCGCCGTCACGGCCTTCACGGCCGGGTGAACACCAGGCAGGCGTTCTGGCCGCCGAACCCGTAGGAGAAGCTGGCCACGGCATCGAGACGGCACGGCCGCGGCTCCCCGTGGACGACGTCCAGGTCGATCTCCGGATCCAGCCGGTCCAGATTGGCGGTGGGGTGGACCAGCTGCCGCCGCACCGCGAGGACACAGCACACGGCCTCGATGGCGCCCGCCCCGCCGATGGCGTGCCCCAGGGCGCCCTTGGTCGCGGTCACCACGGGCGGAGTGCCGAACACCCGGCGCAGCATACGGGCCTCGGTCAGGTCGTTGAGCCGCGTGGCCGTCGCGTGCGCGTTGACGTGCCCGATGTCCCGGGGCGCCAGACCCGCGTCCGCCAGGGCGGTGCGCACCGCCCGCGCGGCGCCCTCGCCGTCCGGGTGCGGACTCGTCGGGTGGTGGGCGTCGGCCGAGGCGCCGTAACCGGCGAGCAGGGCGTGGACGCGCGCGCCGCGTGCCCGCGCGTGCTCCAGCCGCTCCAGGACCAGCATCCCCGCGCCCTCGCCCAGGACGAACCCGTCGCGCCCGGCGTCGAAGGGACGCGACGCCGACGCGGGATCGTCGTTGCGGACGGACAGGGCGCCCATGCGCCAGAACGCCGCCACGGCCAGCGGCGAGGCCGGTGCCGATTCGCTGCCTCCGGCGACCACGATGTCGCATTGCCCCGACTCCAGGAGCGACTTGGCCACCCCGATCGCCGTCGCGCCGGACGCGCAGGCGGTGCTCACACAGAAGTTGGGCCCCGACGCCTTCAGGTCGATGCCGACTTCGCCCGCCGCCATGTTCGGCGCCGACCGCGGGACCGTGGTGGGGGAGATCGCCTGGTAGCGGCGCTGTGCGAGGTGCGCGTAGGACTGTGCGCAGGTGTCGTGGCTGCCGGTGCCGACGCCGATGACGACTCCGACCCTGCCGCCCTCCCACGCGGCCGGATCGAGCCCCGCGTCCCGCACGGCTTCCCGTGATGTCACCAGCGCCATCTGGACGAACCGGTCGAGGCGCCAGCCCAGTCGGCGCCCCACCGCGGTCTCCAGGGCGCCGTCCGGGACCCGGCAGGAGAACGTCACGGGCATCCCGGCGAGCCGCGGGTCGGCGGTCGCCGTCGACACGCCCGCGCAGAGGGCCCGCCACCCCGCCTCCACGCCGAGCCCGGCCGGGGTCGTCAGCCCGAGCCCGGTGACGGCGACCCGTGTCCGGCTCAACTCCCGCTCCGCGAGCCGGTGTCGCCCACCCGCTCGCGCTCGTCGGCGGCCGGTGCGGGCGGCGAGGGGGCGACGGGACGCCCGGCCCGCTCCATGAACTCCACGGCCTCGGCCAGCGTGGTCGACAGCCCCAGCTTCCCGGCGTCGTCGGGCAGCCGTACGCCGAAGCTGTCCTCGACGATCACCGCGACCTCCACCAGAGCGAGGGAGTCCATGTCCAGCTCCTCGAACGTGGCCTCGGGGCGCAGCTCCGACTCCTCGAATCCGAAGTGTTCCGACAACAGGCGGGCCAGGACGGGGAAAGAGACCACAGGGGCATCCTCGTTCGGTACCGGTGAACGCATCCCCCGACCATCCCTTGCCGACCACGGAGGGCGAAAGGGCGCAGAGGCGCACAGATGGGGTGTACCTCCCGGCTGGGTGTGACAGCAGCCCACTGATGCGCAGGATCATGGTTCAATGCCGTCCGTGATATCGCCCGTCATACCGTCCGTCATCCCTGGCAGATTCGAGTAGCGCATGGCCGAGCCCCTGGGCCCCGGAGATCCCCGGAGTGTTGGCCCGTATCAACTGGAAGGCCGGCTGGGTGCGGGCGGCATGGGGCAGGTGTATCTGGCCACTTCGCCGGGCGGTCGCAAGGTCGCGGTGAAGGTGATCCGGCCCGAGCTGGCCACGACCCGGGAGTTCCGGGCCCGTTTCGCCCGTGAGGTGGATGCCGCGCGGCAGGTCGGTGGCTTCCATACCGCGCAGGTCGTCGACGCCGACCCCGATGCCACTTCGCCCTGGCTGGTCACCGCGTACATCCCCGGCCCGACGCTGCAGCAGGTCGTCGCCGAGCGCGGGCCCCTCGCCCCCGATGCCGTGCTGCGTCTGGGCGCGGGATTGGCGGAGGGGCTCGCCGCCATCCACCGCTGCGGTCTCGTCCACCGCGACCTCAAGCCCGGCAACGTCATCCTCGCCGACGACGGACCCCGCATCATCGACTTCGGTATCGCGCACGACCAGGGCGCCGAGTCGATGACCCGCACCGGCGCGGTCATCGGCACCTACGCCTATATGTCGCCCGAGCAGATACGCGCCGACCGGGCCGGGCCCGCCAGCGACGTGTTCGCGTTCGGCTCGGTCCTGGCCTTCGCGGGCACCGGCAGCAGCCCCTTCGACGCGACGACCGTGCCGGCCATCGTGCACCGGGTCACCAGCGAACCTCCTCGCCTCGACGGCCTCTTCGGCGGCCTGCGCGACCTGGTCACCGCGTGCCTGGCCAAGGACCCCGCCGAACGCCCCTCCACCGCCGACGTCCTGACCCGGCTCTCGGTCACCGGCGCCGACTCCCCGCCCGCTGTCGCGTTCGGCGACCTGCCCACCGCGCCGGGCGCCGAACCCAGCGTCCCGCCTGTCGTCCCGCCCAGTGCCCCGCCCGTCGTCCCGCCTGCCGTCCCTGCCAAGGGGCTGCCCCGGCGCTCGCTGTTGTTCGGCGGGATAGCCGCCGCCACGACGGCGGCGGTCGCCGTCCCCGGGTACTTCCTCTGGCGGGGGTCCGGCACGGGGCAGGAACAGGAACAGGCACAGGACCCCGCCAAGCCCGTCACACATCTCAGCGGCCACACCTCCGAGATCGACTGTCTCGCCTTCGGCCCGGACGGCAAGACTCTGGCCAGCGGCAGTTACGACAACACGGTCCGGCTGTGGGACATCGCCACCGGCCGCACGATCACGACCTACCAGGGGCACACCGCCAACGTCATGTCCCTGGCCTACAGCCCGGACGGCAACACCCTGTACTCCGGCGGCTTCGACAAGACGCTGCGGCGCTGGGACCTGCGCACCGGCAGGCCGATGAGCGTCGCCGCCTCGTACGACGGCCAGAACGACTACGTCAGCTGCCTGGCGTTCAACCCGGACGGCACGACGCTCGCCGTGGGCGTCGCCGGGCGGGTCGAGCTCATGACGTCGTCCACCGGGCAGGTCTTCGCCACCCTCGGCGGACACGCAGGCAGCATGAACGGCATCGCGTTCAGCCCGGACGGCAAGACCGTGGCCACCGTGGCCTCCGAAGCCGCCGGCGGCAGGATCTGGCTCTGGGCCGCCGACACCGGCCGCCACCTCAAGACCCTCACCACCGAGGGGAAGGACCACTTCAACTCGGTGATGTTCAGCCCCGACGGCAGGACCGTGGCAGGCGCGGGCCCCGGCGTCCACCTGTGGGACCTGGCCACCGAGCGGCACACGGCGGCGCTCACCGACGCCCACCCGTACCTCAAGGCGGCGGCGTACCGACCGGGCGGAGCGATGATCGCGGGTGCCGGAGGCGTGCGCGAGCCCAACATCCGGGACAACACCGGCAAGACCGTCAGCCTCTGGGACCTGTCCACCGGGCGCGTCGCCACGACCCTGACCGGCACCATGCCCGAGTCCAGGATGGACACCTCGATCTCGGCGCTGTCCATCAGCCCGGACGGCAGGACTCTCGCGGCCGCCCTCAACCAGGTCGCCGCGACCGTCGAGTCCGCCGTCTCGATCCAGCTCTGGAAGCTTCCCTAGCACCCTAACCCCATCCAACGGACGGTATTCATGGACGCGTTGTGGCCCGACGATCCCCAGTGGGTCGGCCCCTATCGGCTGGACGGCCGGCTGGGCGCGGGCGGCATGGGGCAGGTCTATCTGGCCACTTCGCCGGGCGGTCGCAAGGTCGCGGTGAAGGTGATCCGGCCCGAGCTGGCCACGACCCGGGAGTTCCGGGCCCGTTTCGCCCGTGAGGTGGACGCCGCGCGGCAGGTCGGCGGCTTCCACACCGCGCAGGTCGTCGACGCCGACCCCGCCGCCACCTCGCCCTGGCTGGTCACCGCGTACATCCCCGGCCCGACGCTGCAGCAGGTCGTCGCCGAGCGCGGGCCCCTCGCCCCCGACGCCGTCCTCCGCCTCGGCGCGGGCCTGGCGGAGGGGCTCGCCGCCATCCACCGCTGCGGTCTCGTGCACCGCGACCTCAAGCCCGGCAACGTGATCCTCGCCGACGACGGGCCCCGCATCATCGACTTCGGCATCGCCCGTGCCGTGGACGCCAGTTCGCTCACCGCCACCGGCGCGGTCATCGGCACCTACGCGTACATGTCGCCCGAGCAGATACGCGCCGACCGGGCCGGGCCCGCCAGCGACGTGTTCGCGCTCGGCTCGGTCCTGGCCTTCGCCGCCACCGGACACAGCCCCTTCGACGCGCCCACCCTCCTGACGGTCGTCCAGCGGATCCTGGACGAGCCGCCCGCGCTCGACGGCCTCGACGGCGAGCTCCGGCGCCTCCTGACCTCCTGCCTCGCCAAGGACCCGGCCGACCGGCCCTCCGTCGCCGACCTCCCCGCCCGCTTCGCGGGAGCCCCCGCGAGCGGAGCGGCCCTCCCTCCGGCCCGGCCCGAGCAGACAGTGGTCCTCACCCCGGCACGGCACACACCGCCGCCCCGGCCCCCTGTTCAACAGACGCGGCCCGCGACGGTGCTCGATCCGGGGGCGGGGGCCGGAACGGGTCCGAATCCGTACGCCGCCACACAGGCCGGCCCCGCCCCGGCGACGCCCGCCGCGCCGATACCGCCCGCGCCGTCGCGCCCCGCGCCGATGCCGCCCGCCCCGGAACCGGCCACCACGCGACGGGTGTCACGGCGCGCGCTGATCTTCGGCGGCCTCGCGGTCGGCGCGGTCGGCGCGGCCGCGGCGGTCGGGGTCCCCCTCCTGCTGCTCCAGGACGACGGCAACTCCCTCGAAGGACCCGACGGCGCCGAGGGCCTCGCCTTCAGCCCGGACGGCAGGACGCTGGCCGCCTCCAGCCCGGACGGCACGATCTGGCGGTGGGACATGTCCACCCGGGACAGCACCGTCACGCACATCGACATCGCCAAGTACAGCCAGCCCAACGTGTTCAGCCGGGATCTCGGACTCCTGGCCAGGGCGGACGAGAACAAGATCCAGCTGTACGACGTGGCCACCGGCCGCGCCGGCGCCACCTTCACCGGGTCCACGTCGTACCAGCTCCAGGACGGCTACCTCGACTCCGTCGGCCTCAGCCCGGACGGCAGGACGCTGGCCGCGAGCAGCGCCAAGGGGCTGTACATATGGGACGTGCCCTCGGGCCGCACCCTCGCCGTCCACGAGGACTCGAAGAACGGGCCGACGGCGTTCGGCCCGGACGGCACCCTGCTGGCCGCCGGTGATCCCTTCCAGATCCGGCAGATGCCCGCCGACCAGGTCGTGGCCACCGTCGGCGGCGGCAAGAACAAGATCTCCAAGTACGCGGTGTTCAGCCCGGACGGCCAGGTCCTGGCCGCCGCGCAGACGGATTACACGGTGCGGCTGTGGAACGCCGCCACCCGCAAGGACATGGCTGTCCTGGACCGCCACAAGGCCGCGATCCAGGCGCTCGCGTTCCACCCCGGCAGCCGGTTGCTGGCCAGCGCCGACAGGGACGGGACCGCCTTCGTGTGGGACACGGCCTCGGGCTCGGCCACCGCCACCTTCACCGGCGGCGGCGCCGTCCAGCAACTGGCGTTCAGCCCGGACGGGAAGACCCTCGCGGCGGGACTCGAAAGCGGCACCGTCCGCCTCTGGTCCGTCCCTTGAGGACCGTCCGGCGGCGGTCAGCCGCGGGCCGCCGCCACCAGGGCCTGCGCCAACCGTAGATCCGGCCGGGCCTCCGGGTGCCACTGGACGCCCAGCGCGAACGCCGTACGGCCCTCGTACTCCAGCGCCTCCACCGTGCCGTCCTCCGCGTACGCCGACGCCACGAGGCCCTCGCCCAGCCGGTCCACGCCCTGGTGGTGGTGCGTCCCCACGTCGCACGGCTCGGGCAGCAGCAGGCCGAGCCGTGTCGACGGGACCGGCTTGACGAGGTGGTCGGTGAAGGCGCCCACGACCGGGTTGTGCTCCTCGTGGCCGGTCGTGTCCGGCAGGTGCTGCACCAGCGTGCCGCCCGCGTGCACGTTCATCAGCTGCATGCCCCGGCAGACGCCGAGCACGGGCAGCTCCTGCAGCAACGCCTCGGCGAGCAGGGCGAGTTCCCAGCGGTCGCGCTCCGGGACGGGGGCTCCCGCACGGGGGTGCGGCTCCTGCCCGTAGAGGGCCGGGTCGAGATCCTCGCCGCCCGCGAGGACCAGACCGTCCAGGCGGCGGACCACGGCCCGCGCCGTCGCCGGGTCGTCCGGCGGCAGCAGGACGGCCAGACCGCCCGCGCGCTGGACGTACTCCGTGTACGCGGCGGGGAGCAGGGCCGCCCGCATGTCCCACGCGGCGCCCCAGCGGGCCCGTGTGACGTAGGTGGTGATGCCGATCAACGGCCGTGCGTCCATGCGTGGTTGTCCTTTCAGGTCAGTCATGGGCGAGCTCCGCCTCCGCCGCGGCGAGCGCCGCGAACTCCTCCTCCGGCGCGCTCGCCACCAGCCGGTGCCTGCTGTAGAGGGCGAAGTACGCGGCGGCGACCGCGTAGACGCCCAGCGCGATCATCGCGGCCGCCGTGTCCACAAGGAACGTCGCCGCCAGGGCCGCGCACGCCAGCACGAAGGCCACGGCCGAGGTCACGACGCCGCCCGGCGTACGGTACGGGCGCGCCAGCCCCGGTTCGCGGCGGCGCAGCACGACGTGGGAGAGCGACATCAGCGCGTACGAGACCGTGGCGCCGAACACCGCGACGTTCAGCATCCGGGCGCCGTCGCCGGTGGCCGCGGCGAGGGCGAAGCCGAGCGCGCCCGGCACCAGCAGCCCCAGGTAGGGCGCCTTGCGACGGCTGGTGAGGGAGAGGAAGCGGGGGAGATAGCCGGCCCGGGAGAGCGCGAAGAGCTGGCGCGAACCGGCGTAGATGAGGGAGAAGAAGGAGGCCACCAGGCCCGCGAGCCCGGCATAGTTGACGATCCGGCCGAGCGCGGTCGCGTGCCCGTCGCCCTGCACCGCCGCGACCAGCGGGTTGCCCGCGTCCTTCAGGGCGTCGGCGCCGCCCGCCCCGGTGGCGGCGAGGAAGGTGCCCAGGGCGAGGAGGAGCAGGATGCCCATGGCGGTGGCCATGGCCTTCGGCAGCGAGCGCGCCGGGTCCTTGGTCTCCTCGGCGGCCAGCGGCACGCCCTCGACGCCGAGGAAGAACCACATGCCGAACGGGAACGACGCCCAGACGCCCAGCACCCCGAACGGCAGCCAGGACGAGGCCCCGAAGGCCCCATGGTCGGCGGGGATGTCGTGCAGCCGCCCCGCGTCGAAGCCCGTGAACGCGCCCACGGCGAACACCAGCAGCGCGGCCACCGCTGTCCCCGTCACCACGAAGCTGAACTTCAGCGCCTCGCCGACGCCCCACAGGTGGATGCCGATGAAGACGACGAAGCAGGCCAGGTAGACCGGCCACGACGAGGTGAGCCCGAAGAGGTGCAGCGATTCGACGTAGTCGCCGATGAAGACGGAGATCGCCGCGGGCGCCAGGACGTACTCGATGAGGGTGGCCGTGCCGGTGAGGAAGCCGCCCCAGGGCCCGAGCGCGCGGCGCGCGAAACCGTAGCCCCCGCCCGCGGTGGGCAGCACCGAGGCCAGCTCGGCGAGCGCGAAGACCATGCAGGTGTACATGAGGCCCATGAGGGCGGCGGCGAGGGCGAGCCCGCCGAAACCGCCGTGCGCCAGGCCGAAGTTCCAGCCGGAGTAGTCGCCGGAGACCACGTACGCCACGCCCAGGCCGGTCAGCAGCAGCGGACCGGCGCTGCCGCGGCGGAGGGTGCGCCGGTCCAGATAGCCGGACGGGCCGTCCGGGGGAGCGGCGGGCGTCGCGGGGGGTGCCTCCGTGCGATCGGACATGAGCCGCTCCTGCCCTCGGGGGGTACTCGGGGGTACTCGGGGGTAAAGGTTTCGCGCCATACCTTTGCCGTGGTGTGGCGCATATGGCAACCCCCTTGCGTAAAACCCTGGTTACCGACGTCCTCCTACGACAGGAAGCCCCGCAGCAGCGCCGCCGTGCCGCAGCAGTGCTCGCGCATCACCTCGCGCGCCCCCTCCGCGTCCCCCGCCAGCACGGCCTCGACCAGCGCGGTGTGCTGGAGCTGCGAGTGCTCCAGGTTGCGGACCAGCAGGGGGATGCGGTCCAGCAGTTCATTGACCGTGGCCCGCACGGCCGCGTACTGTGCGGCCAGCGTCGGCGACCCCGACAGCTCCGCCAGCGTCAGGTGGAACAGCGTGTCCCGGCGCCGGTATTCGGACAGGGGCGCGTCGTGCGTGGCGTCCAGCGCGGCCCGCAGCCGGGCCGCCTGCTCCTCGTCGAGGCCGTGCGCGGCGCACAGCCCGGCCGCGCCCACCTCCAGGACCTCGCGGAACCGCAGTGTGTCCTCGACGTCGACCTCCGCCCGGGCCCCGGCCGTCGCGGCGGGGCGGGCGCGCACGAACGTCCCGCCGTACCGCCCCCGCCTGCTCTCCACCAGCCCCTGGTCCTGCAGCACCTTCAGCACCTCGCGCAGCGTCACCCGGCTGATCCGCAGCCGCTCCGCCAACTCGCGCTCGGAGGGCAGCCGTTCCCCCTCCGGGACCAGCCCCAGGCGGACGATCTGGAGTATCTGCTCCAGCGCCTCCTCGAAACCGCTGCCCGAGCGGACCGGCCGCAGCACCGGCGCCAGCCGGTCCGCCGGACCCCCGTCCATCGAGTCCATCGAGCCCCCTTCCCAACCAATGGTCTACAGGCCTACCTTAAGACCTCCCGGCAGCACCGACAGGAGGCAACACCGTGGCAGACCGCACGCCCCCGCTCGCCGTCGAGGAGCTGCGCAGGCTCGTGGACACCGGGGAGATCGACACCGTCGTCCTCGCCTTCACCGATATGCAGGGAAGGCTCCAGGGCAAGCGGTTCGCCGCCCGGTACTTCCTGGACCAGGTCCTCGACCACGGCACCGAGGGCTGCAACTACCTCCTCGCCGTGGACGTCGAGCTCAACACCGTGCCCGGCTACGCCATGTCCTCCTGGGAGCGCGGCTACGGCGACTTCGCCATGCACGCCGACCCCGTCACCCTGCGCCGCGCCCCCTGGAACCCCGGCACCGCCCTCGTCACCGCCGACCTCGCCTGGCACGACGGCTCGCCCGTCCTCGCCTCCCCGCGCCAGATCCTGCGCCGCCAGCTCGACCGGCTCGCCGAGCGCGGCTGGACCGCCCACGCGGGCACCGAGCTGGAGTTCATGGTCTTCAAGGACACCTACGAGGACGCGTGGAGCCACGGCTACCGCGGCATGACCCCCGCCAACCAGTACAACGGCGACTACTCCGTCCTCGGCACCGGCCGCGTCGAACCCCTGCTGCGCCGCATCCGCAAGGAGATGGGCGAGGCGGGCATGTCCGTCGAGTCCGCCAAGGGCGAGTGCAATCTCGGCCAGCACGAGATCGTCTTCGTCTACGACGAGGCGCTCACCACCTGCGACCAGCACTCCGTCTACAAGACCGGCGCCAAGGAGATCGCCGCCCAGGAGGGCATGGCGCTCACCTTCATGGCCAAGTACGACGAGCGCGAGGGTAATTCCTGCCACATCCACCTCTCGCTGCGCGACGAGGCCGGAACACCCGTGCTCGCCGCCGCCGACGGACCGTACGGCATGTCGACGACGATGCGGCACTTCCTCGCCGGACAGCTCGCCGCCCTGCGGGACTTCACCCTCCTCTACGCGCCGAACATCAACTCCTACAAGCGGTTCCGCCCCGGCTCCTTCGCCCCCACCGCCGTCGCCTGGGGCCCCGACAACCGCACCTGCGCCCTGCGCGTCGTCGGCCACGGACCCTCCCACCGCCTGGAGAACCGCCTCCCCGGCGGCGACGTGAACCCCTATCTCGCCGTCGCGGGCATGGTCGCCGCCGGCCTGTACGGCATCGAGCACGAACTCGAACTGCCCGAGCCCTGTACGGGCAACGCCTACGCCGCGGACGCGGAACACGTCCCCACCTCGCTGCGCGAGGCCGCCCGGCTGTGGGAGAAGAGCCCGATAGCGCGGGCCGCGTTCGGCGACGAGGTCGTGGAGCACTACCTCCACATGGCCCGCGTCGAACAGGAGGCGTACGACACGGCCGTCACGGACTGGGAACGCTTCCGTTCCTTCGAGCGCATGTAAGGACCCCACGTTGCACGAGATCGTCAACCCCGCGACCGAAGAGGTCGTCGCCACCGTTCCCGCGTCGACGCCCCAGGACGTGGACGCGGCCGTCCGGCGCGCCACCGAGGCCCAGCGCCGCTGGGCCGGGTCCGCCCCCGGCGACCGCGCCCGCCACCTGCGCCGCTTCGCCGCCGCCGTCGACTCCCACCTGGAGGAACTGGCCCGGCTGGAGGTCACCGAGGCCGGCCACCCCATCGGCAACGCCCGCTGGGAAGCGGGCAACGCCCGCGACCTGCTCGACTACGCCGCCTCCGGCGTCGAACGCCTCACCGGCAGCCAGATCCCCGTCGTCGGGGGGCTGAACGTCACCTTCCACGAACCGCTCGGCGTCGTCGCCGTCATCGCCCCGTGGAACTTCCCGATGCCCATCGCCGCCTGGGGCGTCGCCCCCGCCCTCGCCGCGGGCAACGCCGTCCTCCTCAAACCCGCCGAGACCACCCCGCTCACCGCGCTGCGGCTCGCCGGACTCGCCCTGGAGGCAGGGCTCCCCGAAGGGCTCTTCCAGGTCCTCCCCGGCGACGGGCCCGTCGCGGGCAACGCCCTCGTCGAACACCCCGGCGTCGCCAAGGTCGTCTTCACCGGCTCCACCGCCGTCGGCAAACAGATCATGGCCAAGTGCGCCGCGGGCGTGAAGCGCGTGACCCTCGAACTCGGCGGCAAGAGCCCCAACATCGTCTTCGCCGACGCCGACGTCGAACAGGCCGCCGCGGCCGCCCCCGGCTCCTTCCTCGACAACACCGGCCAGGACTGCTGCGCCCGCAGCCGCATCCTCGTCCAGCGGAGCGTGTACGACCGCTTCATGGCGCATCTGGAGCCCGCCGTACGCGCCTTCACCGTGGGCGACCCGGCGGACCCCGCCACCCGGATGGGCCCGCTGATCTCCGCCGCCCACCGGGAACGCGTCCGCGGCTACGTGCGCGAGGACGCCCCGGCCGCCATCCGCGGCGAGGCACCCACCGGCAAGGGCTTCTGGTACCCCGCCACCGTCCTGGAGGCCGCGCCGGACGCCCGCACGGCCACGGAGGAGATCTTCGGACCCGTCACCGTCGTCATCCCCTTCGAGGACGAGGCCGACGCCGTACGGCTCGCCAACGCCACCGACTACGGCCTGTCCGGGTCGATCTGGACCCGCGACGTCGGCCGGGCGCTCCGCGTGTCCCGCGCCGTCGCCGCGGGCAACCTCTCCGTCAACTCCCACAGCAGCGTGCGCTATTGGACGCCGTTCGGGGGCTTCAAACAGTCCGGCCTGGGCCGCGAACTCGGCCCCGGCGCGCTCGCCGCGTTCACCGAGACCAAGAACGTGTTCATCAGCACCGAGGAGACCAAGTGACCGACCAGAACCCCGTCTGCCGCCGCCTCGTCGGCCGCACCGCCGTGATCACCGGAGCCGGCAGCGGCATCGGCCTGGCGACCGCCCGGCGGCTCGCCTCCGAAGGTGCGAACGTCGTCTGCGCGGACATCTCCGAGAGCGCGGGCAAGGCCGCCGCCGAGGAGGTCGGCGGGCTCTTCGTCCAGGTCGACGTCACCGACCCCGAACAGGTCGAGGCCCTCTTCAGGACCGCCCACGACACCTACGGCTCGGTCGACATCGCCTTCAACAACGCCGGCATCTCCCCGCCCGACGACGACTCCATCCTCACCACCGGGCTCGACGCCTGGAAGCGCGTCCAGGAGGTCAACCTCACCTCCGTCTACCTCTGCTGCAAGGCCGCCCTGCCCTATATGCGGGAGCAGCGCCGGGGCTCCATCATCAACACCGCCTCCTTCGTCGCCGTGATGGGCGCCGCCACCTCCCAGATCAGCTACACCGCCTCCAAGGGCGGCGTCCTCGCGATGTCCCGCGAACTGGGCGTGCAGTTCGCCCGCGAGGGCATCCGTGTCAACGCCCTCTGCCCGGGGCCGGTGAACACCCCGCTGCTCAAGGAGCTGTTCGCCAAGGACCCCGAACGCGCCGCCCGCCGCCTGGTCCACGTCCCCGTCGGCCGCTTCGCCGAGCCCGAGGAGATCGCCGCCGCCGTCGCCTTCCTCGCCAGCGACGACTCCTCCTTCGTCAACGCCGCCGAGTTCCTGGTGGACGGTGGCATCGCGGGCGCCTATGTAACTCCTGTGTAAACCATGTGTAAGGTCCATGATCAAACGCCGGGGCCGGCCACCTGCCGGCCCCGGCGTACGTCCTGCCCCTCACGCACGTAAGAGAACGCATGCGCAAGAAGCCCGCCATCGTCGTCGGCCTCCTGGCCGCCGCGGCCCTCGTCTCCTCGGTGCCCGCCCAGGCCGCTCCCGCCCACGTGGCCCGCACCGCCGCCAAGTGCCCCCAGCTCGACAAGAAGCTCACGTGGTTCGGCGACAACCGCGCCAAGCTCCAGAAGATGATCGACGAGCGGGGCACCTGCTCCGGCAAGGGCGGCCCCCGCCCCGTCGCCGCCTTCGACTGGGACAACACCGTCGTCAAGAACGACATCACCGACGCCACCCTCGCCTGGGCCCTCAACCACGACAAGATCCTCCGGCCCAAGAGCTGGCGGGACACCAGCGCCTGGCTGACCCCGGCCGCCGACCGCGCCCTCACCGAGGCGTGCGGCACCGCCGTGCCCGCCGGCCGCCCGCTGCCCACCTCGAAGAACACCGCCTGCGCCGACGAGATCTTCGAGATCCGCGAGAAGTCGCAGACCATGAGCGGCGAGGCCGCCTTCGCGGGCGAGTGGAACCACCGCCGCACCGTGCCCGGCTACGCCTGGATACCCCAGCTCTTCGCCGGCCGCACCCCCGCCACCCTCACCGCGTACGCGAAGCAGGCACGCACCGAACAGCTCGCCGCGCCCATCGGCCGCAAGCAGACCGTCGGCACCCACACCCTGGCCGGGTACATCCGCTACTACGACCAGCAGAAGGACCTGATCCGCACCCTCAAGGCCGCGGGCTTCGACGTCTACATCGTCTCCGCCTCCTCCGAGCCCATCGCCGAGGCCTGGTCCAGCGGCGTCGGCCTCGACCGCGAGCACACCATCGGCATCCGCAACGTCCTCGACCGCCACGGCCGTCTCACCACCGGCATCAAGGGCTGCGGCGGCGTCCCCGACGGCCCCGGCGGGGCCCTGCCGTACATGGACGGCAAGCGCTGCATGATCAACCAGGAGATCTTCAGGATCAAGGGCGCCAAGGCCTGGGACCGGCAGGATTGGTCGCACCGCATCGCCCTCGGTGCCGGTGACGCCGACACCGATGTGACGTTCGTGAACGACGCGACCGGCGCGCACGTCGCGATCAACCGCAACAAGTCCGAGCTGATGTGCCGCGCCTTCGACGACGCGGACGGCCGCTGGGTCGCCAACCCGATGTTCATCGACCCGATGCCGCGGAAGTCGGGCACGTACCCCTGCGCGACGACCGGTGCCACTCTGCCCGACGGCAGCCATGGCCCGGTCCGTCGGGCAGACGGGTCGGTCATTCCGGATCAGGCCGACGTGGCGTAAGGGGGCTGCACCGCGCCCCGTAAGGGGCGCGGGGAACTGCGCGACAAGCCCCCACCGGCCCGCACCCGTCGCGCAGCCTTCAGCAGCGTTCAAAGGAAGGCGTGGCCTTCCCCGCGATACGTGGGCACCGTCCCCGTCACGCGATCGCCGTCGATCAGGTGCAGTGCGGTGAACCGCTCGCACAGTTCGCCGGCCTTCGCGTGCCGGAACCACACCTTGTCGCCCACCAGCAGATCGTCGGCGGGCTGCCCGACCAGCGGCGTCTGCACCTCGCCCGCGCCCTCCCGCGCGTCGAGCCGCAGCCCCGCCGGGAGGTACGGCACCGGCAGCCGGTCCCGGCCCGCCGCCCCCGACGCCGGATAGCCGCCACCCGCCACCGTCACCACCCCGACCCCCGGCCGCCGCACCACCGGCAGCGCGAACAGCGCCGCCGGGCGGCCCCGGAACGAGGAATAGTGGTCGAACAGCCGCGGCACGAACAGCCCCGACCCGGCCGCCACCTCCGTCACCACCGCCTCCGCCGCCGTGGACTGCACGCTGCCCGTGCCGCCGCCGTTGACGAACTCCAGCTCCGCCACCGCCCGTACGGCCCGCACCGCCTCCGCCCGGCGCGCCGCGAGCTCCTCGCGGGCCACCGACTGCATCAGCCGGATCACCCGCGACCGCACGGGCCGCCCCGCCACCGCGTCACCGACCCCCGCCACATGCGCCTCGTACGCCATCAGCCCCACCAGCCGGAAGCCGGGGCGGCGGTCGATCGCCCGCGCCACCTCCGCCAGCCGCGCCGGATCGCCCAGCGGCGACCGCAGCGCCCCGAACCGCACCCGGCCGCCCAGCAGCCGCAGCGACGTGTCCAACTCCAGGCAGACCCGCACCTCTTCGGAACGGCGCCCTCCGGCGCGCGCGGCGTCGATCAGCGCGAGCTGGGCCGGATCGTCCACCATCACCGTGACCGCGGCCGCCAGCTTCGGATCCGCCGTCAGCTCGGCGAACCCCGCCCGGTCGGCCGACGGATACGCCAGCAGGACGTCCGGGACGCCCGAACGCGCCAGCCACAGCGACTCGGCGAGCGAGAAGCTCATCACCCCCGAGAACCCGTCCCGCGCCAGCACCCGCTCCAACAGCGCCCGGCAGCGCACCGACTTGCTCGCCACCCGCACCGGCTTGCCGCCCGCGCGCCGCACCAGATCCCCGGCATTGGCGTCGAACGCCCGGAGGTCGACCACCGCCAAGGGCGCGTCGAGCGAGGCGGTGGCCCGGTCGTAACGGGCCCGGTCGGTCGGCGAACCGGCGGCACGAGGCGGCATGCGGGCAGCTTGCCAGAGGGAGTTCACGCTGAACAGAGCCCGCCCCGTAGAGTGACTGCACGCCACGCGGAGGGGAGCGCAGGGTTGAACACGGAGACGCCCTCCGGGCCGGGAGCCGGAATCGAACCTGCCGGAAGCCGTCCCACCGTCGCCGCCCGCGGCGGGGGCGTGCCACGCATTTCAGCCCGTCCGGCGTTCGAGGACAGCGCGCGAAGCGTGCTTCGGGGGTCTGGGGGCTTGCCCCCAGTTCCGGGAAGGGACGGGGCAGGGGAAAAAGCCCGCCGCAGGCGCCACGCGCTCGCCGCGACATGCCTCGTCCTCGGCATCGGCCTCATCGGCGGCGCCGCAGCCGGAAGTTGGCTCACGGCACCGCGGCAGCAGACCCCGGCCGAGCGCGCCTTCGCCCGCGGCCGTACCCTCTGGCGGACCGTACCGGTGGACGACCTGTTCCCCCGTACGCTGCACGGCGACACCGCCGGCCCCGGGGGAGCGGCCCGCGACTGGACCCGGATCGGCGTCGCGCCCGACGGCGACTGCGCGGGCGCCTTCGACCCCCTGCTCGCCACGGCGCTCGCCCCGGCCGGCTGCGAGCGCCTGCTCCGGGCCACCTACACCGACGCCACCTCCACCAGCGTCACCACGGTCGGCATCCTCGCCACCGCCACCGACGCCGCCGGGATGCGCGCCCTGCGCGGCCGCTTCGCCGGCGAACGGCTCGACGAACGCGCCGATCTGCTGCCCCGCCCCTACGCCCCGGAGGGCACCGTCGCCGCGGGCTTCGGCGATGCGCAGCGCGCCAGTTGGCGCATCGGCGTCCTCACCGACCTGCCCGCCGTCGTGTACTCCGTGACCGGCTTCGCCGACGCCCGTACGGGCATACCGCCGCAGCCCGCGGCGCGGGCGATCGGCCGCGCCGCGGTCACCGCACCCGCCCAGGCCGGGCTCGGGCACGACGCGATCGCCCTGGCCGATCTCGTGGAACAGGGCCTCCGCCGGGCGCTGCGCGAGGCCGCAGGGAAGAAGCAGCAGCCATGATGCGAACATCCCGCCGTGCCGGGAGCGGCATCCGCGTCACCGCGGCGGTCGCCGTCGCCGTCGCCTGCTCCGTGCTGCCTGCGGAGACCGCCCGCGCGGACACGATAAGAGCGCAGGAGTGGGCGCTCGACGCGCTCCGCACCGAGGACGCGTGGCGTACCACCAAGGGCGCGGGCGTGACCGTCGCCGTGCTGGACACCGGCGTCGACGACCGGCACCCCGACCTCCGGGGGCAGGTGCTGCCCGGGAAGGACCTCGTCGGTTTCGGGGCCGGTCCGGGCGACCGGGTCTGGGCGCGGCACGGCACCGCGATGGCCGGGATCATCGCCGGGCGCGGACACGGCGAGGACGGCTCCGACGGCGTGCTCGGCGTCGCGCCCGAGGCACGGATCCTGCCCGTCCGCGTGATCCTGGAGGACGGCGACCCGGCCCGCGGCAGGGCGCGGGGCGCGCGCGGCAGCGCCCTCGCCGAGGGCATCCGGTGGGCCGCCGACCACGGCGCCGACGTGATCAACCTGTCGCTCGGCGACGACAGCGCCACCGCGCACCCCGAGCCGCGCGAGGACGCCGCGGTGCAGTACGCGCTGGGCAAGGGCGCCGTCGTCGTCGCCTCCGCGGGCAACGGCGGCGAGCAGGGCGACCATGTCTCGTACCCCGCCGCGTACCCGGGCGTCATCGCCGTCACGGCCGTCGACCGCTACGGCCGTCGTGCGCCGTTCTCCACCCGCCGCTGGTACGCGGCCGTCAGCGCGCCCGGCGTCGACGTGGTGATCGCGGACCCCGACCGGCGGTACTACGAGGGGTGGGGGACGAGCGCCGCGTCCGCCTTCGTGTCGGGCGCGGTGGCGCTCGTGCGCGCCGCGCATCCCGGGCTGAGCCCGGCGGAGGTCCGCGAACTGATCGTGGACACGGCGCGGGACACGCCGCCGGGTGGACGGTCGGACGCGCTCGGGAGGGGAGTGGTGGATCCGGCGGCGGCGATCGCGCGGGGCTGGTCCGTACGGTCCGCGCGGGCCGTACGGGACTATCCGAGCCCGTACTTCGGTCCGGGCCCCACGGACGCGGCTCCGCCGCGGGCCCCGGCGGTGAGCACCCCGGCCCTGATGGCGGGCGCCGCCGGAGTCCTTTTCCTGGCAGCGGCCTTCACGGTGTGGCGGCGCCGCTGACTCCCGTCCCGAACCCGGGGCTGCGCCCCGGACCCGCAACACGGCTTCGCCGCGTTGTCCTCAATCGCCGGACGGGCTGGATTTGCGGACCGTGGCGCTTTGACCTGCGGCCCGCAGTGTACGGACTACGGTCCGCGAAATCAGCCTGTCCGGCGATTGAGGACGCGGCCGCAGGCCGCCCCCGCCGCAGGCGGTGAACGGCCCGCAGCCGGTATCCGGGAGCCGCCCGTCCGGCGCGAGGACGCAGGCGGCGAACCGGCCCGCAGCCAGGGCCCGGGGGAGGCAACGGCGCCGCACCACGCAGCGGATAGGGTCAGGCCGTGGCTCTCAAGAACATTCCCGATCCCGGGTTCGCCGATGACAACGGTGCGGCCGACCCCGAACTGACGGCAGCGCTCGCCGCCTGGTCCGCCGACCCCGCCGGGGGCGATAGCCGCGTGCTCGCCGCGCTCCGGGGCGCCCGTCTGCTCGTCCCCGTGGTCGCCGTGCTGGGCGAGGTGGAGACCGGGCCGGACGGCCTGAAGCGCGAGAAGACCAGCGACATGGCCGTGCCGACGCTGCAGGCGCCGGACGGCCGCAAGGCGCTGCCCGCGTTCACGTCGACCGAGAGCCTGGCCCGGTGGCGCGCGGACGCGCGGCCCGTGGCCGTACCGCTGCACCAGGCGCTGCAGGCGGCCGCGCACGAGAAGGCGGACACGGTCGTCCTCGACATGGCGGGCCCGGTGCCGTACCAGCTGACCGGCCCCGCGCTGCTCGCGCTCGCGGAGGGCCGGCGGAGCGCCGACCCGCTGGCGGACCCGTCCGTCACGGACGCGCTGCGGGCGGTCCTGGCGGCGGAGCCCGGCGTGCTGCGCGCCCACCTGGCGCCGTCCGGGGACGCGGACGGCACGCTGGCGCTGGAGCCCGCCCCGGGCACGGCGCCCGGCGAGGTCGCCCAGCGGATCGCCGGGGCGCTGGCCGCCGACGAGGTGCTGCGGGCCCGGCTCGTCCGCGGCCTGGACCTGGCGCTGCTGCCGCCGGGCCTCGACGTCCCGGGGGAACCCCTCTTCACCCGCTGATCGCCCAACAGGCGACTTGTCCTGGATCGTCCGACAATGCGAAGACAGTCGACGATGCTCAGGAGGACGCCATGGACGCCGTCAAGCTGGGGTCGCTGAGTCTCGATCCCGTGCAGACGAGAACCGTCGCAGCCGAATTCCTCGGCACCGCGCTGCTGGTCTTCTTCGCCGTCGGCTCGGCGGTGCTCGCGGCCGACTACATCGGCGTGCTCGGCATCGCGCTGGCCTTCGGGTTCACCCTGCTGGCCCTCGCGTACGCGCTGGGGCCGGTCTCGGGCTGTCACGTCAACCCGGCGGTGACGCTCGGGCTGCTGGTGGAGGGCCGCATCACGCTCCGCACGGCCATCGAGTACTGGATCGCCCAGGTGCTCGGCGGCATCGTGGGCGCGGCGGTGCTGTTCCTGCTGGCCAAGCAGGTGCCGGGGCTCAAGACGCACGGCGCCTTCGGCAGCAACGGCTTCGGGAACCGCTCGGCGGTGCACATCGGCACCGGCGGCGCGTTCCTCGCGGAGGTCGTCCTGACCTTCCTGCTGGTCTTCGTCTATCTGGCGGTGACCCACAAGATCGCGGTGGTCGGCTTCGACGGGCTGCCCATCGGCCTGGCACTCGCCGTGATCCACCTGATCGGCATCCCGCTGACCGGCACGTCCGTGAACCCGGCCCGCAGCATCGGCCCGGCGCTCTTCGCGGGCGGGGGCGCGCTGTCCCAGCTGTGGCTGTTCATCGTCGCCCCGCTGATCGGCGGCGCGCTGGCGGCCGTCGCGCACCAGGTGACCCACCCGCGCCAGGGGCCCGCGAACCTCGCGGACGAGCTCTCGAAGGCCCCGAAGCCCGACACCGGCCCGAAGTCCGGTATGGCCCCGAAGTCCGGCGCCGGGCCGGAGCCCGGCGCCTGACGGCGGCCGGAGAGATGACGGCCGGAGAGATGACGGCTCAGCCGAAGACCGGCCCGGTGAACTTCTCGCCCGGACCCTTGCCCGGCTCGTCCGGGACGACGGACGCCTCGCGGAAGGCCAGCTGGAGCGACTTCAGGCCGTCGCGCAGCGGAGCCGCGTGGAAGTTGCTGATCTCGGTGGCGCCCGCGGTGACCAGGCCGGCGAGCGCGGTGATCAGCTTGCGGGCCTCGTCCAGGTCCTTGTGCGCCTCGCCGTCCTCGGCCAGGCCGAGGTTGACCGCCGCCGAGCTCATCAGGTGCACCGCGACCGTGGTGATCACCTCGACCGCGGGCACGTCCGCGATGTCACGGGTCATGGTGTCGAAGTCCGGCGCCTGCTCGGCGGCGGGGGCGGACTCGGGGGTGGCGTCGCTCATCGTTGCTCTTCCGCTTCTGTGGGGACTCCCGCCGCGCGCGGGCGGCGGAACAGTGCCCCAGCCTATGACCCCCGTGCGCACGGGTGGGGACCGGGCCGGGTCGCTGGTATGCTGGACCCCGACCGGTCGGTCACTAGCGTGCCCGGCCCACAAGTGGAGGCTCCGTTCTCCCACCTGGCCGGCCCGAGGGTCGGCAGGTCTCCGGTCAGGCGGTGCCCATCGTTCCGTACGGACGATGGAGCTGCCCGATAGATGCGCCCCGCGGCTCGCCGTGGCGGTGTTCCGGTTTCATGGAGCCCCGCCTGTGTCCCGTCCGGGGCGTTTTTCATGTACCGGCGCGGTTGGTCTTACGAACAGACGTTACGTGGCTGTCCGCCAGGCGGCCGCGTGGTGCTACCGAGGAGGATCCATCAGCGCCGAGCCCCGCATCAACGACCGGATTCGCGTCCCTGAGGTGCGACTTGTCGGTCCCAGTGGCGAGCAGGTCGGCATTGTGCCGCTTGCCAAGGCCCTGGAGCTTGCCCAGGAGTACGACCTCGACCTCGTCGAGGTGGCGGCCAACGCCCGTCCTCCGGTCTGCAAGCTCATGGACTACGGGAAGTTCAAGTACGAGTCGGCCATGAAGGCCCGTGAGGCGCGCAAGAACCAGGCGCACACGGTCATCAAGGAGATGAAGCTCCGGCCGAAGATCGACCCGCACGACTATGACACCAAGAAGGGTCACGTCGTCCGGTTCCTCAAGCAGGGCGACAAGGTCAAGATCACGATCATGTTCCGTGGTCGCGAGCAGTCCCGGCCGGAGCTCGGCTACCGACTGCTGCAGCGGCTCGCGGAAGACGTCCAGGACCTCGGTTTCGTCGAGTCGAACCCGAAGCAGGACGGCCGCAACATGATCATGGTCCTCGGTCCGCACAAGAAGAAGACCGAGGCGATGGCCGAAGCCCGCGAGGCGCAGGCCGCTCGCAAGGCGGAGCGCCAGGGTGCTCCCGCCGAGCAGGAGCAGTCCGCCGAGGAGCCCGCAGAGGCGTGATCCAGGGGCTTCCGGGCCCCACGGATCGCCCCCGGGGCCCAGCCCCGGGACAGCAATCGAACAAGCTGACGTTCCCGTCCGCCCGCTTCCGGTGCGGAGGGGGCGCCACCGACGAGGAGATACGGCGCGATGCCGAAGAACAAGACGCACTCCGGTGCCAGCAAGCGCTTCAAGATCACTGGCTCCGGCAAGGTCATGCGCGAGCGCGCCGGCAAGCGCCACCTGCTCGAGCACAAGTCGTCCAAGCTGACGCGTCGCCTCACCGGCAACGCCGAGATGGCCCCGGGCGACGCCAAGAAGATCAAGAAGCTTCTCGGCAAGTGACGCTCCGCACCCCGTGACCACGGGGTGCGCGTCGGACCGGGACCCAATCGAATTCGGGCCGTGTGAGAACACCGCGGCCCCGCTACAAGGAGTTAACAAGTGGCACGCGTCAAGCGCGCAGTCAACGCGCACAAGAAGCGTCGGGCGATCCTCGAGGCGGCCAGCGGTTACCGCGGCCAGCGCTCGCGTCTGTACCGCAAGGCCAAGGAGCAGGTCACCCACTCCCTGGTCTACAACTACAACGACCGCAAGAAGCGCAAGGGCGACTTCCGTCAGCTGTGGATCCAGCGCATCAACGCCGCTGCCCGCCAGAACGGCATGACGTACAACCGCCTCATCCAGGGTCTGAAGGCCGCCAACATCGAGGTGGACCGCAAGATCCTGGCCGAGCTCGCGGTCAACGACATGAACGCGTTCGCCGCGCTCGTCGAGGTGGCCCAGAAGGCGCTGCCGGCCGACGTCAACGCCCCCAAGGCTGCCGCCTGATTCGGCGCCGCAAGGCAAACGACCGGACCCGCAGGCCACTGGCCTGCGGGTCCGCTCGCGTCCGGCCCCACGCACCCGGCCGGTCCGTACCACCCAGCAACCGAAAGTGAGCCCATGGCGGCCCCCGAGCTGACGTCCCTGCGATCGCCCCGTGTCATCGCGGCCCGCCGTCTTGCCAAGCGCAGCTTCCGCGGCAAGGAACGCCGCTTCCTGGCGGAGGGCCCGCAGTCCGTCCGCGAGGCCGTCGAGCACCTCGTCGAGGTGTACGTCACCCCGGACGCCGCCGAACGCCACACCGACATCGTGACCGCCGCCCTGGCCGCCGGAGTGCCCGTGCTGACCGCGACGGACGAGGTCATCGCCGCGATGTCCGAGACCGTCACCCCGCAGGGCATCGTCGGCCTGTGCCGCTTCCTGGACCGGCCCTTCGAGGAGATCCTGGCGGGCCGCCCCAAGCTGGTGGCCGTCCTCGCCCACGTGCGCGACCCCGGGAACGCCGGTACGGTCCTGCGCTGCGCGGACGCCGCGGGCGCGGACGCCGTGGTGCTGACCGACGCCTCGGTCGACCTCTACAACCCCAAGTCCGTACGGGCCTCCGTCGGCTCCCTCTTCCACCTGCCGGTCGCCGTGGGCGTCCCCGTCGAGCAGGCGGTGCGCGGCCTGCAGGACGCCGGTGTCCGCATCCTGGCCGCCGACGGCGCCGGGGACCGGGACCTGGACTCGGAGCTGGACCGGGGCACCATGGGCGGGCCCACCGCCTGGGTCTTCGGCAACGAGGCCTGGGGCCTGCCGGAGGAGACCCGGGCGCTCGCCGACGCCGTCGTGCGGGTGCCGATCCACGGAAAGGCCGAGAGCCTGAACCTCGCGACGGCCGCCGCGGTGTGCCTCTACGCCTCCGCCCGTGCGCAGCGCGCACCCGGAGGGTGCCGCTCCGTGACCTTCAGCTAGTAGGGTTGCCCCCCGGGGGTTCGGGAGGGGGTGCGGGTGATGAGGGTCAGGACTTCCGGAAGTGTGGCCGACGCGGGTCCGGCCGAGGTGCGTGGATCCCAGGGAACCGGGGGTGCCCGTGACATGCCCGCGCATGGCCCGGCCGACCCCGGGCTCGATCCGGACGACCTCCCCGACGGCCTGGTGGTCGCCGACGAGAACGGCCGCGTGACCTGCTTCAACGCCGCCGCCGCGCGGATCACGGCGACCGCGCCGCGGGAGGCGCTGGGCCGCCCGCTGGAGACCGCCCTGCCCCTGGAGGACCTGGAGGGCCGCCGCTGGTGGCCCCTCACCGACCCCTACGGCGGGCTCGCCACCCGGAACGGGCAGCCCGAGCGCAATCTGCTGCTGCCGGGCGGCCGCGAGGTGCTGGTCTCCGCCCGCTACGTACGGGACCGCCCGACCGGCCCCGTCCGCCGCCTCGTCGTCCAGCTGCGCGGCACCGACGCCCGCCGCCGCACCGAGCGCAGCCACGCCGAGCTGATCGCCACCGTCGCCCACGAGCTGCGGTCGCCGCTGACGTCCGTCAAAGGCTTCACCGCGACGCTGCTCGCCAAGTGGGAGCGGTTCACCGACGACCAGAAGCGGCTGATGCTGGAGACCGTCGACGCCGACGCCGACCGCGTCACCCGGCTCATCGCCGAGCTGCTCGACATCTCCCGGATCGACTCCGGACGGCTGGAGGTGCGCCGCCAGCCCGTCGACCTCGTCGCCGCCGTCCAGCGGCACGTGCAGGCGCACACCACGGCCGGACAGCCGCCCGACCGCTTCCTGATCAAGGTCGTCGAGCCGCTGCCGCAGCTCTGGGCCGATCCCGACAAGATCGACCAGGTGCTGGGCAACCTCCTGGAAAACGCGGTGCGCCACGGCGAGGGGACCGTCACCATAGAGGTGTCACCGGCGCCGGCCAAGGCCCGGGCGGAGGGGACGGCGGTCACCGTGAGCGATGAGGGGCCCGGCATTCCGGAGGAGTCGATGGGCCGCGTCTTCACCCGCTTCTGGCGGGGCAGCAAGCGCGGCGGCACCGGCCTGGGGCTCTATATCGTCAAGGGCATCGTCGAGGCCCACGGCGGCACGATCACGGTGGACAGGGGCCCCCGCGGCGGCGCCAGGTTCCGGTTCACGCTGCCCGTGTGCGCGCCCGCCTTCCTCTCCCAGGGCTGACGGCGCGGCCCGCGGGCCCACCCCACCACACGCGCCCTTTAGACTCGACCTTTGGCACCTTTGGCACGACCTTGGCACCAACACAGTCGGGCAAAGCCGCGCAGCGAAGGCGATGCCTGGGGGCACCTCCCAGCGGTAGCTGGGGGACAATCGGAAGCACGGGAAGAGATGTCCGCACCCAATAAGTCGTACGACCCTGTCGAGGTCGAGGCACTGAAACCGGAAGAGATCGAGCGCATGCGGGACGAGGCGCTCGCCGCCTTCGCCGCCGCCGGCGGCCTCGACGCCCTCCACGAGGCGAAGATCGCCCACACCGGCCCCACCTCGCCGCTGTCCCTCGCCAACCGCGAGATCGGCGCCCTGCCCCCGCAGGCCAAGGCCGAGGCCGGCAAGCGCGTGGGCATGGCCCGCGGTGCCGTCAGCAAGGCCCTCGCCGTCCGCCAGACGGAGCTGGAGGCGGAGCGCGACGCCCGGGTGCTGGTCGAGGAGGCGGTGGACGTCACGCTGCCGTACGACCGCGTACCCGCGGGCGCCCGGCACCCGCTGACCACCCTCTCCGAGCGCATCGAGGACGTCTTCGTCGCGATGGGCTACGAGGTCGCCGAGGGCCCCGAGGTCGAGGCGGAGTGGTTCAACTTCGACGCCCTGAACTTCGAGCCGGACCACCCGGCCCGCGCCATGCAGGACACCTTCTTCGTCCGGCACGCCGTCGAGGGCCAGGACGGCACCGAGTCCGGCGTCGTGCTGCGCACCCACACCTCCCCGGTGCAGGTCCGCACGATGCTCGACCGCGAGCCGCCCATCTACGTGATCTGCCCGGGGCGCGTCTACCGCACCGACGAGCTGGACGCGACCCACACCCCGGTCTTCCACCAGGTCGAGCTGCTCGCCATCGACGAGGGCCTGACCATGGCGGACCTCAAGGGCACCCTGGACCACATGGTCCGGGCGCTCTTCGGGGCGGGCATGTCCACCCGGCTGCGCCCGAACTACTTCCCGTTCACCGAGCCGTCCGCCGAGATGGACATGCAGTGCTACGTGTGCCGCGGCGAGTCGGTGGGCAACCCCGACCGCCCCTGCCGCACCTGCTCCAGCGAGGGCTGGATCGAGCTGGGCGGCTGCGGCATGGTCAACCCCCGGGTGCTGGTCGCCGCGGGCATCGACCCGGAGAAGTACAGCGGATTCGCCTTCGGGTTCGGCATCGAACGGATGCTGATGTTCCGCCACAACGTCGAAGACATGCGAGACATGGTCGAGGGTGACACGCGCTTCACCCGGCCGTTCGGGATGGAGATCTGATGCGGGTCCCGCTTTCTTGGCTGCGGGAGTACGTCGACCTGCCGGCCGGTACCACCGGCCGCGACGTCCAGGCCAAACTCGTCTCCGCCGGCCTCGAGGTCGAGCGCGTCGAGCAGCTCGGCACGGGCCTGACGGGCCCCCTGGTCGTCGGCCAGGTCCTCACGATCGAGGAGCTGGAGGGCTTCCGGAAGCCCATCCGCTTCTGCACGGTCGACGTCGGCACCGCCAACGGCACCGGTGAGCCGCAGGAGATCGTCTGCGGCGCCCGCAACTTCTCGGTCGGCGACAAGGTCGTCGTCGTGCTGCCCGGCGCCGTGCTGCCCGGTGACTTCGCGATCGCCGCCCGCAAGACGTACGGCCGGACGTCGCACGGCATGATCTGCTCCGGCGAGGAGCTGGGCATGGGCGACGACGGCACGCACGGCATCATCGTGCTGCCGCAGGAGTACGAGCCCGGCACCGACGCCATCGAGCTGCTGGAGCTCGTCGACGAGGTCCTCGACATCGCTGTCACCCCCGACCGGGGCTACTGCCTGTCGATGCGCGGCGTCGCCCGCGAGGCCGCCACCGCGTACGGCCTGCCGCTGCGCGACCCGGCCCTGCTGGACGTGCCCGCGCCCAACAGCTACGGCTACCCCGTCCAGGTCGCCGACCCGGCCGGCTGCGACCGCTTCACCGCGCGCACCGTCACCGGTCTCGACCCCGAGGCGCGCTCCCCGATCTGGCTGCAGCGCCGCCTCCAGAAAGCCGGCATGCGCACGGTCTCGCTCGCCGTCGACGTCACCAACTACGTGATGCTCGAACTCGGCCAGCCGCTGCACGCCTACGACCGGTCCCGCGTCGACGGGCCGATCGGCGTGCGCCGCGCCGAGGCCGGTGAGAAGCTCACCACCCTCGACGGCGTCAAGCGCGTGCTGGACCCCGAGGACCTGGTCATCACCGACAACCGCGGCCCCATCGGCCTCGCGGGTGTCATGGGCGGCGCCGACACCGAGATCGCCGACCACGGGGCGGACCAGGGCTCCACCGAGATCGTCGTCGAGGCCGCGCACTTCGACGCCGTCTCCATCGCCCGCACCGCGCGCCGGCACAAGCTGTCCTCCGAGGCGTCCAAGCGCTTCGAGCGCGGCGTCGACCCCGCCGCTGCCTCCGCGGCGGCCCAGCGCACCGTCGACCTGATGGTGCTGCTGGCGGGCGGCACCGCCGAGGCCGGGGTCACCGAGATCGTCGCCCCCAGCGGGCCGCGCACGATCGCGATGAGCGCCGCCCACCCGGACCGCGTCGCCGGTGTCGAGTACGGCCGGGAGACCGTCGTCCGCCGCCTCCAGGAGGTCGGCTGCGACGTCTACGGGCAGGACGAGCTCATCGTCACCGTGCCGTCCTGGCGCCCCGACCTCACCGACCCCAACGACCTCGCCGAAGAGGTCGTCCGGCTGGAGGGCTACGAGAACCTGCCCTCCACCCTGCCGCAGCCGCCCGCGGGCCGCGGCCTGACCGAGCGGCAGCGCCTGCACCGCCGCGTCGGCCGCGCGCTGGCCGGCTCCGGCTACGTCGAGGCCCCCAGCTACCCCTTCCTCGGGGACGCCGCCCTCGACCAGCTCGGTCTGGAGGCCGACGACCCGCGCCGCATCGTGGTGCGCCTGGTCAACCCGCTCTCCGACACCGAGCCCGCGCTGCGCACCACCCTGCTGCCGGGGCTCTTCGCCGCCCTGCGCCGCAACGACGGCCGCGGTGAGCACGACCTCGCGCTGTTCGAGACCGGCCTGGTCTTCCGGCCGACCGGTGCCGAGCGCGCCGCGGTCCGGCTGCCCGTCGACCGCCGCCCGACCGACGAGGAGATCGCCGGCCTCAACGCCGCACTGCCCCGGCAGCCGCGGCACGCCGCCGTCGTCCTCGCCGGAGCCCGCGAGCAGGCCGGCTGGTGGGGCAAGGGCCGCCCGTCGACCTGGGCGGACGCCATCGAGGCCGGCCGCGCGGTCGCCCGCGAGGCCGGTGTCGAGCTGATCGTCCGCCAGGACCAGACGGCGCCGTACCACCCGGGCCGCTGCGCCGCGCTGCTCGCCCTGGTCGACGGCGAGGAGGTGCTCGTCGGCAGCGCCGGTGAGCTGCACCCGCGCGTCACCAAGGCGTTCGGCCTGCCGGAGCGCACCTGTGCCATGGAGATCGAGCTCGACCTCCTGGAGCGGGCGGGCGCCGGTGCCCTGGAGGCCCCGCACGTGTCCTCCTTCCCGGTGGCCACCCAGGACGTCGCCCTGGTCGTCGACTCCCCGGTCGCCGCCGCCGACGTCGAGGCCGCGCTGCGCGCGGGCGCGGGTGAACTCCTGGAGTCGCTGCGCCTGTTCGACGTCTTCACCGGCGAGCAGCTCGGCGAGGGCAAGAAGTCCCTCGCCTACGCGCTGCGCTTCCGCGCCGCCGACCGCACCCTGACCGCCGACGAGGCGACCGCCGCGCGCGACGCGGCCGTCGCCGCGGCCGTCGAGCGCACGGGCGCGGTGCTGCGCGGGGCCTGACGCACCCGCCGCCGCGCGGGGCGTGACCCCGCGCGGCAGCCGAACAGTTGAGGGGCGCACCCAGATCATGGGTGCGCCCCTCATACATGCCATCGTCACCGAGTGTCCGAATATCACTCAATAGGGTGGAATCGGGCCCATGGCCTGAATACAGCGCTTGGCGCTCGCGAGAATCGGGCGCGTCGTTGCTGTTAGGGGAGCCGAGGCCCATGATCCGGACAGGGACGGTGTGCTGGCGCAGGGGGCTCGTTTTCGCGCTCCCCGGGCTGTGGGTCCTGGGAGTCGTCGCCTGGGTGCTCCTCGCACCCCACGGCGCCCAGGCCGTCCAGTTGCTCGCCGCCACGCCCGCCATCGCCTGTGCGGGCACCGGCCGCCGTCAGTGCCTCGTGGTCGCCAGCGTCTGCGCGGTGTTCGCGCTCGCCCCCCTCGGCCCGGTCGGCCGGGTGGACACCGGCGTCAGACTGGGCACCTGCGGCGCCATCCTCGCCGTCGCCGCGGTCGGCTATCCCATCACCCGCCGCCGGCGCCTGCTCGTACGCGACCTGGAGCGCACCCGCGAGATCGCCGACGCGGCACAGCGGGTGCTGCTGCGCCCCCTGCCGCCACTGATCGACGGGATGCCCCTGGCGAGCGGCCATCTGTCCGTCAGCGAGGGCGCGCTCGTGGGCGGCGACCTCTACGAGGCGCTGGCCACCCCGCACGGCGTCCGCGTCGTCATGGGCGACGTGCGCGGCCACGGCTTCACCGCGATCGCCACCGTCGCCGCCATGCTCGGCAGCTTCCGCGAGGCCGCGCACGACGAGCCCGGACTCGCGGACGTGCTGCGCCGCCTGGAGCGGACCCTCCAGCGGCACCTGGGGGAGCGGGCGGCGGAGCCGCCGTCCGGCGAGGAGTTCGTCACCGTCCTCCTGCTGGAAGTGCGCTCCGACGGCGTCGTCACGGGCCTCAACTGCGGCCACCCCTGGCCGTACCGCATCTCCGGCGGCCGCCCCGGCCGCCGGGCGCGGGCCGCCGCGGTGGCGGACGGCGACCCGCTGCCCCCGCTCGGGCTGTTCCCCCTGCCGTCCGAACTGCCCGTCGCCCGGCTGACCCGGCTGCACCCCGGCGACGCCCTCGTACTGCACACCGACGGCGCCGAGGACGCGCGGGACGGGACCGGAGCCTTCTTCCCGCTCGCGCACGCCCTCACCGAGGCCGCCGCCCACGGCCCGCCCCTCGTCCCCGCCACCGTGATCGAGCAGGTCCAGGCCGCCCTGCTGCGCCACACCGGCGGCCGGATCTCCGACGACATCGCCCTGCTGGTGCTGTGCAACGACCGGCGGCCCGCCCTCGCCCCGCCAACTCCCCTCCGCCTGGCCCGTAGTGGCGAACCGAGCAGCTGAGGAGCCGCTTCCGTGACCGAGCCCCCGGCCGCACCGCCCGGTGCCGTACGCAGCCTCATCCCCGCCCGGATCGACCGGATGCCGTGGTCCGCCTTCCACACCAGGATGGTCGTCGCGCTCGGCGTCGCCTGGATCCTGGACGGCCTGGAGATCACCGTCGCGGGCGCCGTCGCGGCCGTCCTCACCCGCGGCGACACCCTCGGCCTCTCCACCGGGGAAGCCGGGCTGATCGCCACGGTCTACCTCGTCGGACAGGTCGCCGGAGCGCTCTTCTTCGGGCGGCTCGCGGACCGCCTCGGCAGGCGCAAGCTGTTCCTGCTCACCTTCGGCGTCTACCTCTTCGGCAGCGGACTGACCGCGCTGACGCTCGGTCAGGGCACCGGCTGGTACGCCTTCCTGTACTTCACCCGCTTCCTCGCGGGCACCGGCATCGGCGGCGAGTACTCCGCCATCAACTCCGCGATCCAGGAAATGGTGCCCGCCCGCTTCCGCGGCCGCGTCGACCTCCTGGTCAACGGCACCTACTGGGCGGGCGCGATCCTCGGCACGGTGGCGGAGCTGTGGCTCCTCGCGGCCTTCCCCGACCGGATCGCCTGGCGGCTGGGCTTCCTCCTCGGACCGCTCCTCGGGCTCGCCGTCTTCATGATCCGCCGCCATCTGCCGGAGAGCCCGCGCTGGCTGGCCATGCACGGCAGGCAGCGGGAGGCGGAGGAGGCCATCGCGCGCATCGAGAGCGAGGTCGAGCGCACCGGGCACGTCCTCGCGCCCGTGGACGAGAGCCGGGCGATCCTCCTCAAGGAGGCGCCGCGCGCGGGCTACCCCACCCTGCTGCGGCTGCTGTTCAAGCGCTACCCCGGCCGCTCCGTCCTCGGCTCCACCCTGCTGATCACCCAGTCCTTCCTCTACAACGCCATCTTCTTCACCTACACCCTCGTCCTGACCAAGTTCTACGGCGTCCACGAGAACCGCGCCCCGCTCTACCTCATCGCCTTCGCCGCCGGGAACCTGCTCGGGCCCGTCCTGCTCGGCCCGCTCTTCGACACCCTCGGGCGCCGCCGCATGATCACCGGCACCTATCTCTTCTCCGGCTGCGCCCTGGCCGTCACCGCCGCGCTCTTCCAGGCCGACCTGCTGACCGCGGCGAGCCAGACCGCCGCCTGGTGCCTGATCTTCTTCTTCGCCTCGGCCGGGGCGTCCGCCGGATATCTGACGGTCGGTGAGATCTTCCCGCTGGAGGTGCGGGGCCAGGCCATCGCGGTCTTCTTCGCCCTCGCCCAGTGCGTGGGGGCGAGCGGCCCGTACCTCTACGGCAGGCTGATCGGCGACGGCAGCAACCGCACCACGCTCTTCCTCGGCTATCTCCTGGGCGCCTTCGTCATGGTGGTCGGCGGTCTCACCGAGCTCTTCCTCGGCATCGACGCCGAGGGCAGGTCCCTGGAGGAGATCGCCACCCCGCTGTCCGCCGCGGCACCTCCCGAGGGTGGCGCGGAGGGCGAGTGGCCGGAAGTCGCCGGTGACCCCAACTCCCGGGGCTCCACCTCCCTTTGACGAATGGTGACGTCCGGTTCACACCCCGTGCGAAGCGATCTCCCCTACGCTGATCCCAACGAGCACCTCGGAGGGCAGGATGGAGCCCAACACACTCCTTGACGCCATCCTCGACGAAGCGGGGATCTCCCACGCGGGCCTGGCCGCCCACGTCAACGCGGCGGGCCGGGCCCGGGGCCTGGCGCTGCGCTACGAACACACGGCCGTCGCCCGCTGGCTGCGTGGCCAGCGGCCCCGCGGTCAAGTGCCCGACCTCATCTGCGAGGTGCTCGGCGACCGGCTGCACCGCGCGCTGACCCTGGACGACATCGGCCTCGGCACCCCCGGCAGCCCGCGGCTGCCCAACACCCCGCTCTCCGGCTTCGTGGAGCGCGCCACCGCCCTCTGGCGCTCCGACGAACAGCAGCGGGAACACGTGGTCAGCGCCCCCGCCGTGACCGGTACCCCCGCCGTCATCCCGGTCTGGGAGTGGGAGAACCCGCCCGAGGACGCCGATGTCTCCCGGCGCGGCCTCACCCGCGTCTCCATGGACGACATCGAGATGCTCCGCGCGGCCCGCACCCACTACGAGCAGATGTACCGCAAGGCGGGCGGCATCGCGACCCGCGCCCGCGTCGTCGGCTTCCTCAACTCCGAGACGGCACCCCTGCTGCGCGGCAGCTACACCGACGAGACGGGCCGCCAACTGCACCGCGCCACCGGCGGGCTGGTCGCCGTCGCGGGGATCTGCGCCTACGACTCCGACGCCCACGGGCTCGCCCAGCGCTACTTCCACCAGGCGCTGCGGCTGGCCAAGGCCAGCGGGGACCGCGGCCTGGGCGCGTATGTGATCGCCCTCCTCGTCAACCAGTCGCTCTTCATGCGGGAGTACCGGCAGGCGGTCGCGTTCGCCGAGTCCGCGCTGCGGGCGGCCGGTCCGGAGCTCACCCCGGCCCTCGCGGCCGACCTCTACGCCATGCAGGCCAAGGCGTACGCCCGGCTCGGCGACGGGGTGGGGGCGCTGGCCTGCATCCGCCGTGCCGAGAGCGCCGCCGAGCGCATCCGCCGCGGCCAGGAACCCGCCGAGACCGGCTATGTGCAGCCCGGCCTGGTGAACGTACAGGTGGCGGAGGCGCTGCTCAGCCTCGGCGATCTCGGACCCGCCCGTGAGCACGCGGACCGGGCCGTCGACACCCCCGCCCACGACCGGGGCCGTGTCCACCGGCTCGCCATGCTCACGCACATCGAGCTGCGTCAAGGAGACGCGGACAAGGCGGTGGCCACCGCACGGGAGATGACCGAGCAGGCGAGAGGCATGGAATCGCAGCGCTTACGGGATCGGCTCCGGGCGGTGCGCGAGCACCTGATCGAGAGTGGGTGCGCGGCCACAGCCGAGGCCGCCGAGATGATCGACGGGGCGCTGCGCGTGCCCCTGTGAGGACAGCGCCCGGGGAGGTGGCCACCTCGGCGGAAGGTGGCAACACGTGCGTTGGAAGAATCTCAGGGAACGGACCGTCTACTCGAACCGCTGGTTCCGGGTCAATCTCGCAGACGTCCAACTCCCCGACGGCCGCCACCTCGACCACTTCCTCATCAGGCTGCGGCCCGTCGCCGTGGCCACGGTGGTCAACGAGGCCAATGAGGTCCTGCTGCTGTGGCGGCACCGTTTCATCACCGACAACTGGGGCTGGGAACTGGCCGCGGGCGTGGTCGAGGACGGCGAGGACCTCGCGTTCGCGGCGGCCCGGGAGATGGAGGAGGAGACCGGGTGGCGGCCCGGCCCCCTGCGGCACCTGATGTCGGTGGAGCCGTCCAACGGCCTCACCGACGCCCGCCATCACATCTACTGGTCCGACGAGGCCGAGTACATCGGCGAGCCGGAGGACGACTTCGAGTCGGACCGCCGTGAGTGGGTGCCGCTCAAGCTGGTGCCCGATCTGATCGGCCGCGGCGAGGTGCCGGCCGCCAACATGGCGGCCGCGCTGATGCTGTTGCACCACATCAGGCTCGGCTGAGTCCCCGTGACGGCGCGCCGGGGGACGCGTCCCGCGCTCATCGGCCGGCCACCGCCTGCCAGACGGCGAGTGCCAGGGCGGCGAGGCCGGTGAGCGCGGCTATGGACGGCAGGGGCCAGGTGCCGTGTTCCAGGGCCCGTACGCGCTCGTCCAGCGCGGCGATCTCGTGCTCCGTCTGGTCGCCGCGCTGGGTGAGGAGGGCGAGGTGGCCGTCGATGCGGACGACGCCGACATCGAGGCTCCGCCTGAGCTCCGCGAGCTCTGCCGACCTGACGGCGTGCTCGGGATGGCTGGTCACGGTCCGTACCCCTTCCGGAAGAAGCTGTCTGTACCAACGGAAGCGAGTCAACCGCCCGGCGGGGCGCGGCGGGAGCGTGTGCGGGGGAGATGTGCGGGTCACCGCCGCACACCCCGTGCGAACACGGGTGTGCGACGGTGACTTCGCGTAGCGGCCGGGCCGGGGCGGGCTCAGTACGAGTAGAAGCCCGAGCCCGTCTTGCGGCCGAGGCGGCCCGCGTCGACCATGCGCTGGAGCAGCGGGGGAGCGGCGTACAGCGGCTCCTTGAACTCCTCGTACATGCTGTTCGCCACCGACGCGACGGTGTCCAGGCCGATGAGGTCGGAGAGCTTCAGCGGGCCCATGGGGTGGGCGCAGCCCAGCTCCATGCCGTTGTCGATGTCCTCGCGGCTCGCGATGCCGGACTCGAACATCCGGATGGCGGAGAGCAGATACGGGATGAGGAGGGCGTTGACGACGAAGCCGGAGCGGTCCTGGGCGCGGATCGCGTGCTTGCCCAGGATGTTGGAGACCAGCGACTCGGCGCGCTTGATCGTCTCCTCGCCGGTGGTGAGCGCCGGGATCAGCTCGACGAGCTTCTGCACCGGGGCCGGGTTGAAGAAGTGGATGCCGATGACCCGGTCCGGGCGGGACGTCGCCACGGCCAGCTTCACCAGCGGGATGGAGGAGGTGTTGGAGGCCAGGATGGCGTCGGGGCGGGTGACGACCTGGTCCAGGACCTGGAAGATCTCGGTCTTCACCTGCTCGTTCTCGACGACGGCCTCGATGACGAGGTCGCGGTCGGCGAACTCCCCCAGGTCGGTGGTGAAGCTCAGCCGGGCGAGCGTGGCATCCCGCTCGGCCTCGGTGATCTTGCCGCGCTCGGCGGCCTTGCCGAGGGAGTTGATGAGCCGGGTGCGGCCCAGCTCCAGCGCCTCGCCGGTGGTCTCCGCGACCTTGACGTCCAGGCCGGAACGGGCGCACACCTCGGCGATGCCCGCGCCCATCTGGCCGCAGCCCACTACTCCGACGCGTGCGATGTCGGTCGTCACATCGTGCCTTTCGCTGATCTCGGTCGTCCGGCGGAGGCCGTCCTCCCGCACCGGGTCGCGGTGCCGAGGACCCCCGGTCCCCGCCTCGTTCCAGACGTTACTCCGCGACGGGCGGTGCCGATGGGGCCGGGGCGGGCATGCTCTGCCCGTATGGTGTGACCGATCCGACAAGGAGTGGCCCGCATATGGGGCGTATGAGTCGAAGAGGGTTCACCGTGGCGGCCGCTGGGGTGATGTCCACGATGCTGGCGGCGGGCGGGACGGCCGCACTCGACCGGGGCGACGCGAGCGGCGCTCGCCGGAGGCGCGAGTTCCGGGGGATGTGGATCGCCACCGTCGTCAACGTCGACTGGCCGTCCGCGCCGGGGCTCGGCCCGGACCGGCAGCGGGCGGAGCTGCTCGCCCTCCTGGACGCCGCGGTGGAACGCCGGCTCAACGCCGTGATCCTCCAGCTCCGGCCGACCGCGGACGCGTTCTGGCCCTCCCCGTACGAGCCCTGGTCCGAGTATCTGACGGGCACTCAGGGACGCGGTCCCGGCTGGGATCCGCTGGCCTTCGCGGTGCGCGAGGCCCACCACCGCCGCCTCGAACTGCACGGCTGGTTCAACCCCTACCGCATCGCCAACCACACCGACCCCGGGAGGCTGGTCCCCACCCACCCCGCGCGGCTGCACCCCGACTGGGTGGTGCCCTACGGCGGGAAGCTCTACTACAACCCGGGCCTTCCCGAGGTGCGGCGCTTCGTCCAGGACGCGATGCTCGACCCCGTCGCCCGCTACGACCTGGACGGCGTGCACTTCGACGACTACTTCTACCCCTACCCGGTGGCCGGGCAGCGGTTCGACGACGACGCGGCGTACGAGCGCTACGGCGCGGGCCACCCCGACCGGGCGGCATGGCGGCGCGACAACATCGACCGCCTGGTACGGGAGATGGGGCAGCGCATCAAGCGGCGCAAGCGCCATGTGCGGTTCGGCATCAGCCCGTTCGCCGTATGGCGCAACAGGACGACCGACCCCCTGGGATCGGACACCCGGGCGGGGGTGCAGACCTACGACGACCTGGGCGCCGACACCCGCAAGTGGGTGCGCGAGGAGTGGATCGACTACATCGTGCCGCAGGTGTACTGGCCGATCGGCTTCGCGCCCGCCGACTACGCGGAGCTGGTGCCCTGGTGGGCCCGGACCGTACGCGGCACCGGGGTGCACCTCTACGTGGGCGAGGCGCTCTACCGCGCCGGTGATCCGACACAGTCCGCGCCCTGGCAGGACCCGGCCGAACTCTCCCGGCACCTCACACTGTGCCGTACACAGGGCGAGGTGCTGGGGAACGTCTACTTCTCCGCGACGCAGGTGGTCACCGACCGGATCGGCGCGCTGGCCCGCGTGGTCCACGACCACTACCCCCGCAGGGTACGGCCCCCGCGCTGAGGGCGGCCGTGGTGCTCACACGGAATCGGACGCCTTGTGGTGCTCCACCACGCAGTCCGGCCCCGGCGACATGACCGTCTCGTGGCCGTCCTGCTTGCGGACGCGGAACGGGGGGTTGCCGTTCGGTCCCAGCACCTCGACGATCTCCACGACGCGGTCCTGCTGTCCGACGGTCCGGCCATGCACGACCAACCGGTCACCCTTGCTCGCATGCATCGGCACTGATCCTTCCGATCGAGGTTCGACTGGTGCGCTCGGGTGCCCCCAATTCTACGGTGGACTGGGGTATATGGCCCGCTCCATGGCGCATTCGAGGCGATGCCGACCGCGCGCTCACCCCCGCGTGCGCTGGGTCACCGCGATGCAGACGAGCACGGCGACCGCGGCCACGGGCGCGGCGGGCGTCAGCCGCTCGCCGAGCAGCCCCACCGACCAGCCGAGGGTGAGCAACGGCTGCGCGAGCTGGAGCTGGCTCGCCCTCGCCACACCGATCACGGCCATCCCGCGGTACCACACCAGCAAGCCCAGGAACTGCGATCCCACCGCCAGCCACAGCAGCCCGGCGACGGCGTGCCCGGTGAACCGCGCCGGCTCCGCGTACAGGGCGGCCGCCGCACCCACCGCGGCCACGGGCAGACAGCCGACGAGGGCCCAGCCGATGACCTGCCAGCCCGGCATCTCCCGCGCCAGCCTGCCGCCCTCCGCGTAGCCCGCCGCACACACCAGCAGGGCCGCGAACAGATACAGGTCGCCGAGCGTCGGCGCGCCGCCGCTCTGCTGCAGGGCGAAGCCGAGGACCACGGCGGCCCCGGCCAGCGCCGCCGCCCAGAAGGCCCGCGAGTGCCGGGTCCCCGTCCGCACCGCCGAGTACGCGGCCGTCGTCAGCGGCAGCAGCCCCACCACGACCGCGGCGTGCGCGGTCGTGGAGGTGCGCAGCGCCAGCGTCGTCAGCAGCGGGAAACCGACGACCGTGCCCCCGGCCACCGCGAGCAGCGCGGGCCAGTGGCGGCGCGCGGGCGGCGGTACGCGCCGTACCAGCAGCAGACCGCCCGCGACGAGCGCGGCCAGCACCACCCGGCAGGTGGTGACGGACCAGGGCCCGAGCCCCTCCAGGGCCCACGCGGTCGCGGGGAACGTCAGCGAGAAGGCGGCCACGCCGAGAGCGGCGAGGAGGGTGCCGCCGGTCAGGGCGGCCGTACGGCCCGTGGGCCCGCCCGGAGAGCCCGGCGGGCTGTGCACTGCTATCGCCGCATCGGGGATAGCGCTATCTTTCACTCTCATGTATGAGCGTAACAGCGTCGCGGAACTGGCCGGAACCCTGCGGGGAGAGCTGAACCGCTACTCTCCGGGTGAGAAGCTGCCGTCGAGCCGGGTGCTCGTCGAGCGCTTCCGGGTCAGCCCGGTCACGGTCTCGCGGGCTCTCGGGGTCCTCGCGGCGGAGGGCCTGGTCGTCACCCGGCCGGGCGCGGGCGCCTTCCGCGCCGAGCCGCACGGCGCGCCCGCCCGCCGCGGTGACACGTCCTGGCAGCAGGTCGCCCTCAGCGCCGAGCCCGCGGGGGACGCCGTCCCCCGTACCGTGGACGCCTCCGGGGTCATGACGACCCTCGCGGAACCGCCGCCCGGCGTCATCGAGCTCAGCGGCGGCTACCTCCACCACGCGCTCCAGCCCGAACGCGCCCTCGCCGCCGCCCTCGCCAGGGCCGGCCGCCGTCCGGGCGCCTGGGGACGTCCGCCCCTCGAAGGAGTGGCGGAGCTGCGCGTCTGGTTCGCGCGGGAGATCGGCGGCCCGGCGGGCACGGTCGCGCCCTCCGACGTACTGATCACCGCGGGCGGCCAGAGCGCGCTCACCGCCGCCCTGCGCGCCCTGGCGCCGCCCGGCGCGCCCGTGCTCGTCGAATCGCCGACCTATCCCGGGATGCTCGCCGCGGCGCGCGCCTCGGGGCTGCGGCTCGTGCCGGTGCCCATGGACGCGCGGGGGGTGCGCACCGATCTGCTCGCCGACGCGTTCCGGGCGAGCGGCGCCCGGGTCTTCGCCTGCCAGCCGCTCTTCCAGAACCCCACCGGGACGGTCCTGGCCGACGACCGGCGGCGCGAGGTCCTCCGGGTCGCCCGCGAGGCGGGCGCGTTCGTCGTCGAGGACGACTTCGCCCGCCGCCTCGCCCACGAGGACGCCCCGCCGCTGCCGCCCACGCTCGCCGCGGACGACCCCGACGGGATCGTCGTCCACGTCTGTTCCCTGACCAAGGCGACCTCGCCCAGCCTGCGGGTCGGTGCCCTCGCCGCACGCGGGCCGGTCCTGGAACGGCTGCGGGCCATCCAGGTCGTCGACAGCTTCTTCGTGCCCCGCCCCCTCCAGGAGGCCGCGCTCGAACTCGTCGGCTCGCCCGCCTGGCCCCGCCACCGGCGCGCGGTCGCCGCCGAACTGCGCACCCGCCGCGAGGCACTGCTCACCGCCCTGCGGCGGGAACTGCCCATGCTGGAGGCGGAGTACGTGCCGGCCGGCGGCTTCACGGTCTGGGTCCGGCTGCCGGACGGCACGGACGAGGCCGCGCTCGCCGCGGCGGCGCTGCGCGCGGGAGTGGCCGTCGCCCCCGGCCGCCCCTACTACGCCGCGGAGTCCGCCGCGCCGCACCTGCGGCTCAGCTTCGCCGCGGCGGCCGGAACGGCCGAACTCGCCGAAGGCGTCAGCCGGTTGGGGGTGGCGTGTCGTGAGACGACGGGTCAGTGACCCTGGCCCTGGAGGCGCTCCAGCTCCCGGCGGTCCCGCTTGGTCGGGCGCCCCGCACCGCGGTCGCGGACGGCGACCGGCACGAGGTGCTCGCGCGGCGGCGGGGGCGGGCTGTTGTCGATGAGGCACTCCGCGGCGACCGGCGCGCCGACACGCTTGCGGATGATCCGGGAGACGACGACGATCCGCTCGTGCCCGTCCAGCCGCACCCGCACCTCGTCGCCGACGCGCACCGTCTGGGCGGGCTTGGCGCGTTCACCGTTGACACGGACGTGGCCCGCGCGGCAGGCGGCGGCGGCCTGGGAACGCGTCTTCGTGAGCCGCACGGACCAGATCCAGCTGTCGACCCGTACGGTCCCGGTCTGCTCGTCTGAAGCCATGCGTCGACTTTAGCCCGGTCAGTAGGCGGAGTTGACGTTGTCCATGGAGCCGTAGGTCTTGGCGGCGTAGTTGCAGGAGGCGACGATGTTGGCGACCGGGTCGTAGATGTCCCAGGACGTGCCGTCGACGTGGAACGCCTTGAACGTCGGGTCGATGATCTGCAGGAGGCCCTTGGAGGGGATGCCGGCGACGGCGTTGGAGTCCCAGTTGTTGATGGCCTGGGGGTTGCCGGTGGACTCGCGCATGATGTTGCGCTTGAGGCCTTCGTAGGAGCCGGGGATGCCCTTGGCGTGCATGATGTCGAGGGCTTCGGTGATCCAGCCGTCGAGGTTGTCGGTGTAGGCCTTCTTCGCCGGGGCCGCCGGGGTGGCGGGGGTGGCGGGTACCTGCTGGACGGGGGTGCGGTCTTCGGAGCGGCTGGCGGTGGCGTCCTTGGCGGCCCGGTCGCGGTCGGCCTGGGCCTTGGCCTTGGCGGCGTCGGTCTTGGCCTGGGTGGCGGCGGTGGTGGCGGCCTGGGTGAGCTGGTCCTGCTCGTGGGTGGTGTCGGCGGCCGCGGTGT
>NZ_JBSFWT010000037.1:0-69973 GCF_053594975.1 Streptomyces sp. NPDC002537 | reverse complement strand
GTCATCGGCGGCACCAGCCTCTTCGGCGGCCGCGGCAAAACCTGGTCCGCACTGCTCGGCGTCCTCGTCATCCAGTCCATCGCCTCCGGCATGGCTCTGCTGGGCATCGCGTCCGCCGTCCAGTACATGATCACCGGCGCGGTGCTGCTGGCGGCCGTCGTCATCGACTCGGTGTCGCGCCGCACCCAGCGGACGGCGGGACGGGCGTAAACCCTCGAACGCCGGACGGGCTGGAATCAGCCCGTCCGGCGTTCTGTGGAAGGGACAGAGGCGGGGTGGGGAACATTCCCCGCCCCCACCCGCCTCAGCTCACATTCAGCGCCGTGTCGTCGATGACGAAGTCCGTCGCCAGCGACGAGTCCTCGGTGCCGGTGAACGTGAACGTCACCGTCTGCCCCGCGTACGCGGAGACGTCGAAGGTCTTCTGCGCGTAACCGCTGTTGCTGTCGGCGTTGGACCACGCGGCCAGTTGCGTGCCGCCCGCCTTGAGGGTCAGCGTGTCGTACGGCGTGCTCCCGGTCTCCTTGGTGTCGATGTGGAGCCAGAAGCTCAGCGAGGCGCGGCAGCCCGCCGGGACGGTCACGGTCTGCGCGAGCGTGTCGGTGTGGGCGCTGCCGTAACCGTCGAGCCACGCCTTCCAGGAACCGGAGTGGGCGGGCTGCGACGCGCTGTTGTCGATCACGCCGGAGGTGGCGGTCCAGGGCGCGGCCGTGCCGGTCTCGAAGCCCGGGTTGCCGAGCAGCTGGGCGGGGGTGCAGGCGCCGCCCGCCGCGCTGACGGTCCAGGTGAAGGAGGCGCTGCCGGTGGCCTTGGTGCCGTCCTGCGCGGTCACGGTGACGTTCGACGTGCCGGGCGTGGTCGGCTTGCCGCTGATGAGGCCGGTGGCCGCGTCGACGGACAGCCCCGCGGGCAGCCCGGTGGCGCTGTAGGTGAGCTTCTGTGTGGCGTCGGAGTCGGTGGCCTTGATCTGGAGCGAGACGGCCGCCCCGACCGTGGTGCTCTGGTTGCCGGGGCCGGTCACGGTGACCGTGTTCCCGCCGGTGGACGCGGCGGCGAAGGCGCCGGTGCCGTTCGGGGTGCCGAGCCCGGTCGGGCCGTCGTAGCCGGGGCCCGCTGTGCACAGGTAGGACGGGGTGCAGCTGCCGTTGGCGCCGCTGGTCACGTCGTTGAGCGCGGAGGGGTGGGCGTACGGGTAGGAGGCCGGGTAGCTGCCCGCGGCCGGGGTCCCGGCGAGGGCGTAGACGGCGGCGATGATCGGCGACGAGGCGCTGGTGCCGCCGTACACGTTCCACCCCGAGGCCTGGTAGGTGTCGTAGACCGCGAGCCCGGTGGCGGGGTCGGCCACGGCGGACACGTCGGCGACCGTCCGCTTGGCGCACCCGGTGTCGTGCTGCCAGGAGGGCTTGTCGTCGTACGCGGAGCAGCCCGAGCCCGCGCCCTGGCCGCCCGAGCTCGATCCCCAGACCGACTCGGTCCAGCCGCGCGTGTTGCTCGACCGGCTGAGGGAGGTGCCGCCCACGGCGGTGACGAACTTCGAGGCCGCGGGGTACTCGACGCCGTAGCCGCTGTCGCCGGAGCTGACGGTGATCGCGACGCCGGGGTGGTCGAAGTAGGAGGAGTCGGACGCCGGGTCGGTGGCGTCCTCGTTGCCGCCGTAGCTGTTGGAGACGTACTTGGCGCCCATGGTCACGGCGCGGTTCACCGCGGCACCCAGGTCGTTCATGGTGGCGCTGTTCGCCTCGACCAGCAGGATGTGGCACTGCGGGCAGACGGCGCTGACCATGTCGACGTCGAGGGAGATCTCCCCGGCCCAACCGGAGTCGGCCGTCGGGTAGGTGGTGCCGCCGTTCTGGTCGGCCTTCTTGAAGCAGCCGTTGGCGGTGGTGCACGCGGGCAGGCCGTACTGCGAGCGGTAGGTGGCCAGGTCCTGCTCGGCGTTGGGGTCGTCGTAGGCGTCGACGATTGCCACGGTGGTGCCCGCCCCGGCGCCGGCCGGCAGGGCGTACGCGCTGCGCAGGTCGGACGGGCCGAAGCCGGAGGGCAGTACGTCGGGGGCGATGCCCCGGTGCTGCCGGACGTCCGTGCGGGCCAGGGCGAGGCAGGCCATCCTGCCGGGCTCGGTGGCCCGGGAGCAGAGCCGCTTGGTGGGGGTGGTGGCGGTGTGCTGGGCCGCGGTGGCGGCGGGGGCCGCGGCGATCAGGCCGCCGGTGACGAGTGCCGCGAGCGAGAGCAGTGCGGTGGTGGCGCGGCCCGCGGGCCGTCTGGCGCGGAAGGGTCTCTTCGCTTGCCGTCTGTTCTTCTGCACGGAGCAGCCCTCCATGGGGGGTCGGATGTCGCCCGTGTGCGAGCGCGCACGCCGAATATGTCGAGAGCATGACAAGTGCGCGCCCGGAGAAGTGCCACCGCGGTGGGTGGTGGCATGTGTCGAACGTAGCGAGGCCTGTTCCCAAGGAACAACTGACGAAAGGGCAAAGCTTTTTGCTTGCCGCGAGGCGAGCCGGCGAACATGGCTTCGCCGTATGGGGCCGGCCTGGCTCCCGGGGCTCCGCCCCGGACCCCGCAACACGGCTTCGCCGCGTTGTCCTCAATCGCCGGACGGGCTGGATTTTGCGGACTGTGGCTCTTTGGCCTGCGGCCCGCAGACTGCGGACAACGCCCGCGCATCCAGCCTGCGCGTTGTCCTCAAACGCCGGACGGGCCGACCTGTGGGCCCGGAGGGCGCGGGTCGTCTGCCGCGATGCGATGCGATGCGCGTCTTGGGCCTTGCGGTTTGCGCCCGCCCGCATATCCAGCCTGTCCGGCGTTTGAGGACGCGGCCGCAGGCCGCCCCCGCCGCAGGCGGCGAACCGGCCCGCAGGCGCGGCCCCCGCCGCAGGGGGAAATGTCCGCGGTACGCCAATCGCGTGAGATAGATCGCCCCACCCGTTCACCGCCATCGCGGGCGGAACATTAGACTCGACAGACCGGCAAGCTCGACAGGCTCGTACAGCTCGATGAAGGAGGCACGGGTGGCGCTGCTGACCCGCATCAGGGGACCGCGCGATCTGGACCGGCTGAGCCCGGAGCAGCTCGATCAGCTGGCCGCGGAGATCCGGAGCTTCCTCGTCGACGCCGTGTCCAAGACCGGCGGCCACCTCGGTCCCAACCTCGGCGTGGTCGAGCTCACCATCGCGCTGCACCGGGTCTTCGAGTCGCCGAAGGACAAGGTCCTCTTCGACACCGGGCACCAGAGCTATGTGCACAAGCTGCTCACCGGCCGCCAGGACTTCTCCGGGCTGCGGGCGAAGGGCGGCCTGTCCGGCTACCCGTCGCGCGCCGAGTCCGAGCACGACGTCATCGAGAACAGCCACGCCTCCACCGTGCTGGGCTGGGCCGACGGCCTCGCCAAGGCCAATCAGGTCCGCCGCTCCGGCGACCACGTGGTCGCCGTCATCGGTGACGGCGCCCTGACCGGCGGCATGGCCTGGGAGGCGCTCAACAACATCGCCGTCGCCAAGGACCGCCCGCTCGTCATCGTCGTGAACGACAACGAGCGCTCGTACGCCCCGACGATCGGCGGCCTCGCCAACCACCTGGCCACGCTCCGTACGACCGACGGCTACGAACGGTTCCTGGCCCGCGGCAAGGACCTGCTGGAGCGCACCCCGGTCCTCGGCAAGCCGCTCTACGAGACGCTGCACGGCGCCAAGAAGGGCCTCAAGGACTTCATCGCCCCGCAGGGCATGTTCGAGGACCTGGGCCTGAAGTACATCGGCCCGATCGACGGCCACGACATCGAGGCCCTCGAATCCGCCCTCCAGCGCGCCAAGCGCTTCGGCGGGCCCGTCATCGTGCACTGCCTCACCCAGAAGGGCCGCGGCTACAAGCCCGCCGAGCAGCACGAGGGCGACCGCTTCCACGGCATCGGCGTCATCCACCCCGACACCGGCCTGCCGGTCTCCTCGGGCGGCGCCGACTGGACCTCCGTCTTCGGCGACGAGATGGTCGAGCTGGGCCGCGAGCGCGAGGACATCGTCGCGATCACCGCGGCCATGCTCCAGCCCGTCGGCCTGGAGAAGTTCGCCGAGGCCTTCCCCGACCGGGTCTACGACGTCGGGATCGCCGAGCAGCACGCGGCGACCTCCGCGGCCGGTCTGGCGACGGGCGGGCTGCACCCGGTGTTCGCGGTGTACGCGACGTTCCTCAACCGGGCCTTCGACCAGGTGCTGATGGACGTGGCACTGCACAAGTGCGGCGTCACCTTCGTCCTCGACCGGGCCGGCGTGACCGGCACGGACGGCGCCTCGCACAACGGCATGTGGGACATGTCGATCCTCCAGGTCGTCCCGACCCTGCGGATCGCCGCCCCGCGCGACGCCGACCAGGTCCGCGCCCAGCTGCGCGAGGCCGTCGAGGTCAAGGACGCGCCGACCGTCGTGCGCTACTCCAAGGGCGCGGTCGGCCCCGCCGTCGAGGCCGTCGGCCGGATCGGCGGCATGGACGTCCTGCGTGAGCCCGCCGCGGGTACGAACCGCCCCGACGTCCTCCTCGTCTCCGTGGGCGCGCTCGCCCCCATGTGCCTGGAGATCGCCGCGCTCCTCGACCAGCAGGGCATCTCCTCGACCGTCGTCGACCCGCGCTGGGTCAAGCCGGTCGACGAGGCGCTGCCGGGGCTCGCCGCCCGGCACCGGGTCGTCGTCACCGTCGAGGACAACAGCCGGGTGGGAGGTGTCGGCTCCGCCGTCGCCCAGGCCCTGCGGGACGCCGGCGTCGACCTGCCGCTGCGCGACTTCGGGATCCCGCCGCGCTTCCTCGACCACGCCTCGCGCAAGGAGGTCATGGCGGAGATCGGGCTGACGGCGCCGGACATCGCGCGGCAGGTCATCGGCCTGGTGTCGAAGATCGACGGCCGCCTGGAGGACCCGGAGCCCGCCGCCGAGGTGGCGCGCGACTAGTTCCGCCCCCTGCTCCGAGCGCCTCCCTCCGTGCTCCCGCACCCCCTATCCGGGTGGTCCTGGCGGCCCCGCGCATGCGCGGGGCCGCGTCCCATCGGGTGAATCCTGGCAACGGTGGCCGGTCCCGCGTCCGCGCGGGCCCGAACATCGCGGACACTCGCTCAGTTCACGGTGAGCGACGGGTCGAGCAGGAGGTGGGCCGATGAGCACGGAGCAACCCCTCAAGAGCAGGCGCAGCGTCTTCCGGACCAAGACGGTGGAGCGGTGCATCCAGGACACCGAGGAGCCCGAGCACGTGCTCCGGAAGTCCCTGACCGCCCTCGACCTCACCGTGTTCGGCGTCGGTGTCGTCATCGGCACGGGCATCTTCGTGCTCACCGGCAAGGTCGCCAAGGAGAACGCGGGCCCCTCGGTGGCCCTCGCCTTCGTCCTCGCGGGCGTCGTCTGCGGGCTCGCCGCGCTCTGCTACGCGGAGTTCGCCTCCACCGTGCCGGTCGCCGGGTCCGCGTACACCTTCTCGTACGCCTCACTCGGCGAGCTGCCCGCGTGGATCATCGGCTGGGACCTCATCCTGGAGCTGGCCCTGGGCTGCGCGGTCGTCGCCGTCGGCTGGTCCGGCTACATCCGCTCGCTGATGGACAACGCGGGCTGGCACCTGCCGGTCGGCCTCCAGGGCACCCACGCCGGCCGCTTCGGCTTCGACATCCTCGCCTGCGCGCTCGTGCTCGCCCTCACCGCGATCCTCGTCCTCGGGATGAAGCTGTCCTCGCGCGTGACGGCCGTCGTGGTCGCCATCAAGGTCGCCGTCGTCCTCGTCGTGATCATCGTGGGGGCCTTCTTCGTCACCGGCGCCAACTACCACCCGTTCATCCCGAAGTCCGTGGGCACCCACGCGCAGGGCGACATCAAGGCCCCGCTGTTCCAGCTGATGTTCGGCTTCTCGCCGTCGAACTTCGGCGTCATGGGCATCTTCGCGGCCGCCGCCGTGGTCTTCTTCGCGTTCATCGGCTTCGACATCGTCGCCACCACCGCCGAGGAGACCCGCAACCCGCAGCGCGACGTGCCCCGCGGCATCCTCGGCTCGCTCGCCATCTGCACGGTGCTCTACGTCGCCGTGTCCGTCGTCGTCACCGGCATGCAGCGCTACAGCGAGCTCTCCACGGACGCCCCGCTCGCCGACGCCTTCAAGGCCACCGGCCACCCCTTCTGGGCCGGGCTGATCAGCTTCGGCGCGGCCGTCGGCCTCACCACCGTCTGCATGATCCTGCTGCTCGGGCAGAGCCGGGTGTTCTTCGCGATGAGCCGGGACGGGCTGCTGCCGAGGATCTTCTCCCGGGTCCACCCGAAGTACGGCACGCCCTACCGCTCCACGATCCTGCTCGGCGCCGTCGTCGCCGTGCTCGCGGGCTTCACCTCGATCGACGTCCTCGCCGAGCTCGTCAACATCGGTACGCTCTTCGCCTTCGTCGTCGTCGCCCTCGGCGTCATCATCCTCCGCCGCACCCGGCCCGACCTGCACCGCGCCTTCCGCACCCCGCTCGTCCCCGCGGTGCCCGTCCTGTCCGTGCTGGCCTCGCTGTGGCTGATGCTCAACCTGACCGCCGAGACCTGGCTGCGGTTCGCGGGCTGGATGGCCCTCGGCTTCATCGTCTACTTCGTCTACGGACGGCAGCACAGCCGCGTCCCGTGACGTGCCCCCGCCGGGCGGCCTGCCCGCCCGGCGACCGCGGACCGCGCCGCCCCCAGGACGTACCCCTAGGTTGACCCGCATGCCCGTCGCACAGCGCGCTGCCGCCCCGGCCGCCGCCCCCGTACCGCGCCCCCGGCAGCCGCCGACAGCCGCCCCGCCGGGCACCCGGGACGCCTTCTGGCCGCGCCTGCTGCCCCTGCTGGCAGCCCTCGCCGCCGTCACCCGGCTGCCGTCCTTCCTGCGCCCCCTGTGGAACCCCGACGAGGGCTTCCTCGCCACCGAGGCACGGATGCTCGCCCACGGAGCCGTCCTCTACCGCACCGTCGTCGACCGCAAGCCCCCCGTGCTGCCCTGGCTGTACGAACTGTGCTTCGCGCTCTTCGGCGACCGCACGCTCCTGCCCGTCAAGGCCCTCGCGGTCCTCGCCCAGCTGCTGACGGCCGTCCTGCTGGCCTCGCTCGCCCGCCGCCGCTGGGGCGACCGGGCGGGCCGTACGGCGGGCGCCCTCTACCTGCTGGTGTCCATCGCCCTCGCCCCCGACGACGCCCAGGCCGCCGCCTTCGAGGTGTTCATGGTGCCGTGCACCGTCGCCGCCATATGGTGCGCGGACCGCGGCCGTTGGGGCGCCGCCGGGCTCGCCGTCGCCGCGGCCGTGCTCACCAAACAGACCGGGGGAGCGGTCCTCGCCCCCGTCCTCCTGCTGCTGTGGACCGCACGCCGCCGCACCGCCGGCGCGGCCGCCCTGGCCCTCGGCGCACTGCTCCCCGTCACCGCCACCGCCTGCGTCACCGGACCCGCCCGGCTGCTCTTCTGGTCCGTGACCGGCTCCGCCGCCTACGCCTCCGCGGCGGCCGCCGTGTCGCCCGCCGCCGGCCTGGCCCTGGTCAACGCGGCCATCCTCGCCGCCGGTTGCGCCGGGCTGCTCCTCCCCGTGGGCCGCCTGCTCGCCGCCCGCCGCCGGGCCGCGCCGCCCGAGCTGTGGCTGTGGCTCGCCGCGTCGGCCGTGGCCGTCGCCACAGGCTTCCACTTCTTCGGCCACTACTACCTCCAGCTGATCCCGCCGCTCACCCTGCTCGGCACCTCGGCGCTGGCCGCCCTCGACGGGCGGCTGCTGGGCACGTCGATCGCGCTGTCCGCGCTGTCCTGCGCGTTCTTCCTCGGCTGGGGGCTCACCGGCCAGCCGCCCGACCTGCCGCACACGCTGAAGGTGGTCCACGCCGTCCGCGCGCGCACCGCGCCCGCCACCCGCGTCCTGTTCTGGGGCATGCACCCCGAGACGTACTGGCTCGCCGACCGCCCGCCCGCCGGGCGGTTCCTCACGGCCGGGCTGCTGACCAACTACAGCGGCGGGCGCGGCCCTTCGCACGTGGGCGAGGCGTACGGCGTGCCGGGCTCCTGGCCGGTCTTCCGGCGCGAGCTCGCGAGCCGCCCGCCCGCGCTCATCGTCGACGACTCGCGCGGCAAACCGTACGGGCCCGCCCGGCTGCCGTCGCTGCGGGCCGTCCTCGACCGGGGGTACGAGCGGGTGGGCACGGCCGACGGCGCGGTCCTCTACGCACCGGCCGCCCGCGGCGGCCCTACGGGCGCACCGCCCGCGGGCCCACGACCTCCGCGCCCAGCGCAGTGACACGCCCGCGCAGCCCCCGGTCGGCGGTGACGACCACACAGCGCCGCCCCGGCTCCCGGCCCGCCACCAGCTCCACGATCCGGTCGTCGCCGCTGCCCGCGGCGGCCACCACCCGTACGCCCGGCACCGGGCCGACGCCGCGGGCCGCGCCCTCCACCACCAGCACGATCTCCGGCGGCCCCGGCAGCGGGGGTGCCACGGCCTCCGGCGGCAGGGCCGTCCCGCCCGTCGCGTACGCGGCGAGCCGGTCCCGCAGCCTCTCGGCCGCGCCGTGCCGGTCGCGCCACCAGCCGTCGGGCACCGAACCGACGACATTCGCGCCGTCCACGACGAGGAGAGGGGTCATGCCGGCCAGCCTCCCACGGGAATTCCGCGCGGAATTCCGGGGCACGCACGATGTTATTGTCGAGGGTCGACAAATAGGGGTCCGCGCAGTGCGCAATGGAGACCTGGTTGCGAGAAAGGCTGGCAGCAAAGTCATGGCAGTGCGTACCGCCACCCCGGTGACCGGCTGGCTACTGCGGGGCAGCGACGGCCGGCTCACGGCCTACGCGCCCGCCGAGGGCGGTGTGGCGCGCTGGACCGAGACCCGGCCCGGCGGCCCGGACTGGACCGGCCCCGAACTGCTGGCCGCGCCCGGCCTCGACCCCCACCTGTCCATAGCGCGGACCTCCCGGGGCTACGTCTACCTGGTGGGCGTGCGGCAGCGCACCGTCCCCGGCGACGCGGGCGACTGGATCGCCACCGAGGTGGTCTATGCCACACAGCTCCAGTCCGGCCGTCCGGTGACGAACTGGCGCTCCATCGGCACGCCCCACGGCCAGGACTGGGACCGGGCCGCGCAGATCGGCGCCCCCACGGCCGTCGTGGACGCGACCGGGCTGCACGTCTTCGTCCGCAACGCGGGCGGCGGCGTGTGCGGGCGGCACATGGACGCGCGCGGAATCTGGGGCCCCTGGACGGACCTGAAGGGCAGTCACGTCCTCGACGGCATGTCCGCCGCCGCGACCGCCACCGGGCGCGTCGAACTCCTCGCCCCCGCCGCCGACTTCGTGCTGCGCTGGCGGCAGGACGAGCCCGGCGGGCCGCTCCGCCGCGTCCGCAACATCTCCGCGAAGCCCGCCGCGTGCACGGCCGCGTCCGCCGCGACCGGCGACGACCGGATCACCCACTTCTGGCGCGAGGCCGCCGACCCGGCGCTCCACACGCTGCTGCCCGCGGCCGACACGGACGACGAGCCCGCCACGGCCTCGCTCTGCGCCCCCGGCACCGGCCCGGTCGCCGCGCTCCGCACCGAACTCGACGGCCACGACTGCACGGTGCTCGCCCAGCGGGCGTCCTCCGGACTGCCCGCGCTGGCCGTCTTCCCCAGCGGGGACGAGACGGTCGGCGGCCAGTGGTCCGAGACCGGCGAGGACTTCGCCGGGGCGCCGGCGCTGGCTGTCGACGCGCTGGGCCGCGTGACGGTGGCCGTCCTGGGAGCGGACGGTCACTTGAGGGTGGCCCGGCAGAAGCCGTCGGAGCCGGGGCTCGCGCTGGGCGACTGGGTGCGGGTGTAGCTCCCGCTGGGTGCGGCGCCGTTCCGCCTGCGGCGGGCCTTCACCGAAACCGGTGGGTGCGCCCCCCCGGACGCCCCCGACTGACCCGCCGTTGCCGCCTGCGGCGGGAGCGGCCTGCGGCCGCGTCCTCAATCGCCGGACGGGCTGATTTCGCGGACCGTGGCCTTGAGACTGCGGGCCGCAGTGTGCGGACTGCGGGCCGCGAAATTCAGCCCGTCCGGCGTTTGAGGACAACGCGGCGAAGCCGTGTTGCGGGGTCCGGGGCGCAGCCCCGGGAAGGTCTGTCGCAGGCGGCGACGGCGCCGCACCCCCTTGCGGTGTTCACAACCGCTTCGCGCTCCGCAACCCCGCCGCGTAGAACCCGTTGCCGTCCAGCCGGGCCGTGCCGCCCTTGTCGCCGAAGGTGGGGCCGTTGGCCTCCTCGCGGCTGGAGATGAAGCGCGGTTTGCCGTCCGTGTCGAGGCCCATGTAGATGCCGACGTGGTCGAGCCGGTCGCCCGTGCGCTTGTCGATGTCGAAGAAGACCAGGTCGCCCGGCTGCAGCCGGTCCGTGGCCGCGGGGCGCTTGCCGGTCAGTTCCAGGACGGGGACGCCGGGGGAGAGCCGGGCCATGCCGTTCGCGGTGCGCGGCAGGCCGTCGCCCTTGACGTCCTTGCCCATCAGCGGATAGCGCGCGCGGTAGCCGAACACCGTACGGACGAACCCCGAGCAGTCCATCGCGCGCAGCCGCTGCGGCTCGGGCCGTTCCACCGTGCCGTCCCGGAACGTATAGGGAATGCCGAGGTAGTCGTAGAAGTCCGACTGTTCCAGGCGGAGATCGCCAGCCTCGGAACCGTTGGGGTTGAGCGGGCCGAACTGCGCGTCGCCCGCGTACGGAATGCCCTGGGCGTCCTTCTTCACCGGGGCGCCCTCCAGGTATTCCATGGAGAAGGCGAAGACGTCCGGTTCCTTGCTGCCGAGGAATTTCCCGAACCATTCGGTGAACCAGGCCGCCTTCTCCGCGCCCTCCGTCCACGGCTGCGGCAGCAGCCGTACCCAGCTGTCCGTGGTCACCTTCGCCGAGGTGTACTTGGGCTCGGTGAAGGTACGGCTGGGACCGGTGAGGACGGCGGTGCGGGCGCCGTCGGTGAAGGTGGCGAGCACCCCGCCGTCCGGGCCGCGCACGACCGTACGGGCCGGGCTGGCCAGCCGCTCGAAGCGGCGCTCCCCGGTGGCCTGGCGGGAGCCGGACGCGGGCGTGCCGCCGGACACGGCCCGTACCGGCGGCGCGCTGCCCTGCCGCTCCTCGCGCAGCTCCACGGTGAGGTACGCGCTGGCGCCGAGCAGACCGAGCACGACCAGCGTGTGGACCGCGCGGCGGCTCTTCTTCCGGTCCGGCGACTTGTCCGGCGACTTGGGGGACATCAGGCTGCGCTCCGTGGGGTCGGGACGGTCAGGCGGTGGGCATGAAGCCGAGCAGGATTCCGGCGGTGAGGACGACGTAGTTGGCGAGCGAGACCGTGCCGGTGGCGAGCAGCGTCGCGCCCCTCGGCTGGCGCACGAGCTGATAGGCGATCAGACCGGGCACGATGAAGCCCAGCGTCTGGTTGGCGTACATCAGCGGGAACTGCTGCTGGAGGATGACGTACAGGGTCGCCTGGAGCACCACGCCGGTGAGCACGACCGCGGCGAACAGCCGCTTGCCGTAGAGGATCACGTAGCGCTGGAGCAGCAGGGTGCACAGGTAGGTCAGTACGGTGATGCCGACCACCATGGCCGCCCGCTGGAGGTCCTCGACCAGGGTGAGCGCCAGCCAGCCGGGCGTGATCATGCCGCCGGGGGAGAGATTGGTCGTCAGATAGCAGACCAGGGAGAACAGCAGTCCCAGGGCGATCCCGATGGCGGCGATCTCCGGGGTGAGGACGGCGGGGATCAACGGAAGTCTCCTGTGGTCTGCGGTACGTCGTCGGTGGGCAGTTCGGCGAGCCGCTCCAGCAGCAGCTCGCCCTGGCCGTGGATGTTGCCGATGGCCACGAGCGAGGCGCCGGGGCCGAGCCTGCCGAGGATCTCCCGCTCCAGTTCGGCGGCGTCGCGGCGGTCGCCGCCGAGGTCGACGACGCGGGAGCGCCAGTCGGCGGGGATGGCGTCGAGGGCGCTCTTCGTCGGGTGGCCGATGAGGAACACCGAGTCCGGGGCCAGCCGCGGGATCAGCTCGCCCATCTGGCCGTTGCGCTCGACGCGGTCGGGCCGACAGTTGATGAGGACGTGCAGGGGCCGTTCGATCGCGCCGAGGCTCAGCAACTGCTCGACGTTCATCAGCGTCGACTCGGGGTCGTTGGCGGCGAAGATGTTGGCGAACCGGAAGGGCATGCCCGCCGGGGTGCGGTAGCGCTCCACGGACAGCACACCGGGGTCCGGCGGCGCGTCGTACATCCCGCGCAGGGCGGTGGCCCGGTCGATGCCGAGCAGTTCGGCGACGGCGAGCGCGATGGCGACGTTCTCCTTGAACGTGAACCAGCTGAAGCCGCGCAGCTCGGCGTCGGTGACCGTCTCCGGGTCCACGGCGATCAGCCGGCAGTCGCGCTTGGCGGCCTCCTCCTCGAGGATGTGCAGCCGGTCGCGCTCCGCCGTCACACAGATGCCGCCGTGCGGCATGGAGCGGCTCAGCGACCGCGCCACGTCGTCCAGGGTCGGGCCCATCTCGGCCAGGTGGTCCTCGCGGACGTTGCACAGCACGCCGATGGTGGAGCGGATCAGCTTGGTCTGGTTGACCTCCTGGAGCGCGGGCATCACGGCCATGCACTCGATCACCAGGGCGTGCGGGCGGTACGCGGCGGCGCGCCGCACGATGCCGATCTGCTCGACCACGTTGGCGATGCCGAACTTGCGGTAGACGGGTTCCTCGGTCGCGTCCGGGTGGATGAAGCGGGCGGCGGTCCCGGTCGTCTTGGCGACCGTGATCAGCCCGCCGCCGCGCAGCGCGCCCGCGCACAGCCGGGTGATCGAGCTCTTGCCCCGGATGCCGTTGATGAGCACCCGGGTGGGGATGAGGTCGAGGTTGGTGAAGTGGCGGCGCTGCTCGATGACACCGGCGGTCAGCACGATGGCACAGCAGATCACCAGCACCGTGTAGAGGAAGAGCACGGTGTCAGTTCCTTCCGGAGGGGCGTGCCAGCTGCTGGCGGATCAGTTCGAGGTGGCGTACGACCGCGCCGGTCTCGTCGTGGTGCTGGGGGAAGAGGACGGTCTTGCGGTCGCCCCCTGCCAGCGCCTCCGCCCGGTCGGCGAGGGACCGCAGCGGGCGGATGACGATGATGTGCAGCCAGCCGAGGCAGGCGACGGCCGCGGTGACGCCGAGCAGTCCGGCGAGCATGGTGTGCCGCTGGGCGGCGTACTCGGGGAGGTCCAGCCAGGCGGCGGGCTGCTCGCTGACGACCTGCCAGTCCAGGCCCTTGACCGCGCCGCCGCCGGTGAAGGGCGCGGCGGCCACGAGCGAGGCCGAGCCCTTGGCGCGGTGCAGGACGGCCTTGCCGTCGCTGTCCTTGCGGGACTTGACGGCCAGCTCGTCGAGGTGGCGGCCGGGCAGCTTGGAGAAGGCGCGGAAGCCGTGCGGCCGGTCGGCGGCGATGACGCGGTGCTTCTTGTCGATCAGCCAGACCTGCCCCAGCCCCGGCCGGGTGACCATCGAGATCAGGAACTGCGGGTCGTACTCGCCGACGACCGTGCGGCCCTTGCCGTCCGGCACGGCCGCGTAGGCGGCGACGGCCGGTTCCTTGCCCGAGGTGTTCAGCTGGGCGACGGAGTCCTCGTGCGGGCCCTTGCCCGCCGGGTGGCGGGGGGAGGCGCCGGCGCGGGAGAGGACCTTGCCGTCGCCGTCGAGGACGTAGACCGAGCGGTAGCGCGGGTGTTCGCGCAGGGTGGTCTCCAGGACGGCCTTCTCCGCGCCGTCCTTCGTGCCGCTCGCGCCGACGGTCTGCGCGACCGAGGCCACGTCCGCCCAGCCCTCGTTGAGCGCCTTGCGGACCCGGTCGGCGGCCGTGTCCGTGCGCCGCCGCTGGTCCTCGACCAGTTGCTTCGGCACGGAGACCCCGCTGCCCGCCCGGTTGAGCAGCAGCAGGAGCGGGGCGGCCCACGCGAGGAGGACCACGCCGCAGACGACGACCGTGCCGCGGGTGCCGAAGCGGCTGCGGGCGCGGCCGGTGCGGGTGGGGCGCCCGCCGAGCAACTGCTTGCGCAGGCTCTCCAGGGCGGCGCCGATCCGGGCCGCCTCCCGGCCGCGGAACCGCTGGACGGGCCGGTCGAGTTCACCGCGGCCGATGCGACGGCTCTCCAGGTACAGCTGGATCAGCGGCCGCTGGACCGTACGGACCAGCACCCAGGTCACCAGCACGGCGAGGACCAGCAGCACGGCGGCGGCCACCAGGCCGAACGCCTGCGTCCGTACGGCCCGGACGTCCTCGGTCACCTTGACCGAGGTGACCACCGACAGCCCGAGGGCGCCCGCCGGGCTGGTCTCCCCGGGCGCGCGCCCGGCCGCCGCGTACCCCACGGCCGTGCGGCGGCTGTTGTCCGGGCCGCCCATGAGGTGCCCGCTGGCGCCCGGATGGCCGCCCGGCTCGGGAGTGTCGCCGGACGCGGCGGCGGCGGTCCTGACGGCGCGCTTGGCCCACGCGGTACGGGCCACCGAGGGCCCGTCCTTGGCCAGCACCGTACCGGCGGAGTCGACGACGAGGAGGGAACGGTTCTCACCGGTGGAGATGCCCGGCACGTTGAGGGTGCCGGAGGCGACGAGCAGCCGGGGGCGGTCACCGCCGGGCAGCGCCGCCGTGACCAGCATCCGGGTCTCGCCGGAGGACAGCTTCACCAGACGGGGCGCGAGATCCTGCTTCCCCTTCCCGGCGTTGTCGTCGAGGACGTCGGCCAGGGGGATGGTCTCGCCGCGCGCCGCGAGCAGGGTGCCGCTGACGGGGTCGATGACCGCGGTGCCGCGCCACTTGTTGTAGACCTTGCCGAGCTTGTCCAGGACGGTGTCCGACGGGACGGCCTCCTGCCCGGCGAACAGAGCCGCGGCGCGCTTGAGGTCGGTGACGCTCTCGTCCAGCGAGGCCCGCAGTGACAGGGCGCCGTCCTCGGCGACGCGCTGCTGGGACGTCAGCACGGCCTTGTCGACGGCCGACCGGTCACGGTCGCCGAGCACCAGGGCCGTCGCTCCGGCCACCGCCAGCAACAGCGCCAGCAGTGCGGCGATCGGGGGCCGGGCGCCACCGAGCAGGGGCATATCGGCGCGACGGCGGATCTTGCGCCGACGCGTGCCGCGCGGAGCGGACAACAGGATTCCTTTCGGTCGCGGCACGGGCATGCCGGGACGACGGAATACCTTGAGTTGTCTGCCGCGGATGCGGTGGGTACTGAGTGATGGAATCCTAAGCAAAAACTAAAGTCCAGGCAAAATCCTATGATGGCGCGCAGGAATCGGAGTGCCCGGTATTTTTGCGACATGACGCTCAAGTCGGTAACCGCTCGCCGTGCGCTGGCCGCGCTGCTCGCCGCCGCGGCGGCCGCCGCGCTCACCGGCTGCTCGCACTCCGCCGACGGCCGGAAGGGCGACGCCCGCCGTGACGGCGCGTCCGGCGCGGACCGGTCCGTCGACCTCCGCGAGCGCATCACGTCCTTCACCGACCGCATCACCCAGGACGGCGGCACCTACCGCGTCCCCGCCGAGCGCGACCGCCGCGCCGTCGCCGACGGGGTCCGCGCCCTGCTCGACGGGGACCGCGCCGCCGCCGGACGCTCCCTGGGCACAGTGGGCTACGCCGTACGGGACCTCGTCGACCGGGACGGCGGGCGGCGCGTCGCCGAGATCGCCGACGCCACCGCCGACGGCGAGGCCCGGCGGGGCTGGGGCCGCGTCTACGTCGACCTGGGCGGACCGGCCCGCTGGCAGGTACAGGTCCCGCACCCCACCGCCGACCAGCGCACCGAACAACTCGGCATCGGCCTGCTGCGCGGCTCCCCCGGCGGGGTCCTCGTCCTGGCGGGCGCGCACCGCAACGCCCCGGCGGACGACGGCACTTCGTCCGACGCCGCCGATGTCGCCCACCGCCGGGACTCCGTCTTCGCCGCCGTCTCCGACGCGCTCGCCGACCGACGGCTCCCCGCCGTCCAGGTCCACGGCTTCGCCGACAGCAGCCTCCCCGACGAGGACGTCGTCGTCTCCACCGGCAAGGGCGAAGCCGGCCTCCCGGCGGCCCGCCGCCTCGCGGACGCGCTCCGCCGCGAATCGCTGCGCGTGTGCGAGGTGTGGGAACGGTACTGCGGCCGCCTGGAGGGGCGTACGAACGTGGAGGGCGACCACGCGGCGTCGGCCGGGGTGCCGTTCCTCCACGTGGAACACAGCCGCTCGGTCCGCGCGGACGACGACCGGGTGACGGCGGCAGTCCGGGCCCTGACAACGGTGACCCGCCGCTGGTCCACGGGCCGCGGCTGAACTGCCGCCCGGTTCGCCGCCTGCGGCGGTGGCGGCCTGCGGCCGCGTCCTCAAACGCCGGACGGGCTGGTTTGCCAGCCGTGGCCTTGAGTCTGCGGGCCGTCTGCCGCCTGCGGCGGGGGCGCCCTTCGGGCGCGTCCTCAATCGCCGGACGGGCTGGATTTTGCTGGCGTAGTCCGCAACCTGCGGGCCGCAGGCCAAAGAGCCACGGTCCGCGAAATTCAGCCCGTCCGGCGATTGAGGACAACGCGGCGAAGCCGTGTTGCGGGGTCTGGGGCGAAGCCCCCCACGCGGCGGAGCCGCAAATCGACACAGCCGGGAAGGGGCGAGGCTGGGGAAGAAAAAACGCGACGGGCCGCGCGGCACGGGAAAACCCGTACCCACGCGGCCCGCGGCACCTCCCGGCCGTCAGGCCGGAACGCTGGCAACTCCCTCGGCAAGGAACCTCTTGCCGAGGACCCGCTCGGAGACACCGGCACGGTCCAGGTACGGCGTGATGCCGCCCAGGTGGAACGGCCAGCCCGCGCCCGTGATCAGGCACAGGTCGATGTCCTGCGCCTCGGCGACGACGCCCTCGTCGAGCATCAGACCGATCTCCTGCGCGACGGCGTCCAGGACCCGGTCGCGCACCTGCTCCTCGGTGAGGACGGAGTCGCCCTGCACCAGGAGGGCGGCCACCTCGGGGTCCAGCTCCGGCTTGCCGGAGTCGTACACGTAGAAGCCGCGCTTGCCCGCCTTGACCACCGCGGCCAGGTTCTTCGAGACCGTGAAGCGGTCCGGGAAGGCCCGGTTGAGGGTCTCGGAGACGTGCAGGCCGATCGCCGGACCGACCAGCTCCAGGAGCACCAGCGGCGACATCGGCAGGCCCAGCGGCTCGACGGCCTTCTCGGCGGTCGCGACCGGCGTGCCCTCGTCGATGACGTTCTGGATCTCGCCCATGAAGCGGGTGAGGATGCGGTTGACGACGAACGCCGGGGCGTCCTTCACCAGCACCGCGGTCTTCTTCAGCTTCTTCGCGACGCCGAACGCGGTGGCCAGCGCCGCGTCGTCGGTGCGCTCGCCGCGCACGATCTCCAGCAGCGGGAGGATCGCGACCGGGTTGAAGAAGTGGAAGCCGACGACCCGCTCGGGGTTCTTGAGCTTCGACGCCATCTCGGTGACCGACAGCGAGGAGGTGTTGGTCGCCAGGATCGTGTGGGCCGGGACGACCGCCTCGACCTCGGCGAACACCTGCTGCTTGACGCCCATCTCCTCGAACACGGCCTCGATGACGAAGTCCGCGTCGCCGAAGGCGGCGGCCTTGTCGAGGGAGCCCGTGACGGCGGCCTTCAGCCGGTTCGCCTTGTCCTGGCCGATCCGGCCCTTGGCGAGCAGCTTGTCGATCTCGCCGTGGACGTAGCCCACGCCCTTGTCGATCCGCTCCTGGTCGATGTCGGTCAGCACGACCGGCACCTCCAGGCGGCGCGCGAACAGCAGCGCGAGCTGAGAGGCCATCAGGCCGGCGCCGACGACGCCCACCTTGGTGACCGGGCGGGCCAGCGACTTGTCCGGCGCACCGGCCGGGCGCTTGGCGCGCTTCTGCACCAGGTTGAACGAGTAGATGCCGCTGCGCAGCTCGCCGCCCATGATCAGGTCGGCGAGGGCCTGCGTCTCGGCGTCGAAGCCCTGGCGCAGATCGCCGTTCTTGGCCGCGGCGATGATGTCGAGCGCGCGGTAGGCGGCCGGGGCCGCGCCGTGCACCTTGGAGTCCGCGACGGCCCGGCCGTGCTCGACGGCCCGGTCCCAGGCCTCGCCGCGGTCCAGCTCCGGGCGGACGACCTCGGTCTCGCCCTTGAGGACGGACGCGGTCCACAGCAGCGACTGCTCAAGGAAGTCGGCGCCCTCGAAGATGGCGTCGGCGATGCCGAGCTCGAAGACCTGCTTGCCCTTCAGCTGCCGGTTCTGGCTGAGCGAGTTCTCGATGATGACCGAGATCGCGCGCTCGGGGCCGATGAGGTTCGGCAGCAGCGCGCAGCCGCCCCAGCCCGGGAGCAGGCCGAGGAAGACCTCGGGCAGCGAGAAGGCGGGGATCGCCTTGGAGACCGTGCGGTACGAGCAGTGCAGACCGACCTCGACGCCGCCGCCCATCGCCGCGCCGTTGTAGTACGCGAACGTCGGGACCGCGAGCGCGGACAGCCGCTTGAAGACGTCGTGGCCGCCCTTGCCGATGGCCACCGCGTCCTCGTGGCGCTTGAGCAGCTCCACGCCCTTGAGGTCGGCGCCGACGGCGAAGATGAACGGCTTGCCGGTGATGCCGGCGCCGGTGATCTGCCCGGCCTTCGCCTCCGCCTCGACCTGGTCGAGCGCGGCGTCCAGGTTCGCGAGCGACTGCGGGCCGAAGGTGGTCGGCTTGGTGTGGTCCAGGCCGTTGTCCAGCGTGATGAGCGCGAAACGGCCCGCGCCCAGCGGGAGGTCGAGGTGGCGCACGTGCGCGTGGGTGACGACCTCGTCGGGGAACAGCTCGGCCGCACCCTTCAACAGCTCAGCGGTGTTGCTCACTTGTCCCCCTCGAAGTGCGGGTTCTCCCAGATGACCGTTCCGCCCATGCCGAAGCCGACACACATGGAAGTGATGCCGTAACGCACGTGCGGCTGCTCCTCGAACTGCCGCGCCAGCTGCGTCATCAGACGCACGCCGGAGGAGGCGAGGGGGTGGCCGAAGGCGATCGCGCCGCCGTACTGGTTGACCCGCGGGTCGTCGTCCGCGATGCCGTAGTGGTCGAGGAACGCGAGCACCTGCACCGCGTACGCCTCGTTCATCTCGAACAGGCCGATGTCGTCGATCGACAGGCCCGCCTTGGCGAGGGCCTTCTCGGTCGCCGGGATCGGGCCGTAGCCCATCACCTCGGGCTCGACGCCCACGAAGGCGTACGACACCAGGCGCATCCGCACCGGCAGGCCCAGCTCGCGCGCCACGTCCTCGGCGGCGATCAGCGAGGCGGTCGCGCCGTCGTTGAGGCCGGAGGAGTTGGCCGCGGTCACCCGGCCGTGCGGGCGGAACGGCGTCTTGAGGTCGGCGATGCCCTCCATGGTGGTGCCCGGACGCATCGGCTCGTCGGCCGTGGCCAGACCCCAGCCCAGCTCGCCCCCCTCGGGCGTCGTGCGGCGGATCGAGATCGGCACCAGGTCGGGCTGGATCTTGCCGTCGGCGTACGCCTTCGCGGCCTTCTCCTGGCTGCGGACCGCGTACGCGTCCGAGCGCTCCTTGGTGAGCTGCGGGAACCGGTCGTGCAGGTTCTCCGCCGTCATGCCCATGAAGAGGGCCGACTCGTCGACCAGCTTCTCCGACACGAAGCGCGGGTTCGGGTCCACGCCCTCGCCCATGGGGTGGCGGCCCATGTGCTCGACGCCGCCTGCCACCGCGATGTCGTACGCGCCGAACGCGACGCCACCGGCGACCGTCGTCACGGCGGTCATCGCACCGGCGCACATGCGGTCGATGGACATGCCCGGCACGGACTGCGGCAGCCCCGCGAGGATGCCCGCCGTGCGGCCCAGGGTCAGACCCTGGTCACCGATCTGCGTCGTCGCGGCGATCGCGACCTCGTCGATCTTGGCGGGGTCGAGGTCCGGGTTGCGGCGCAGCAGCTCACGGATGCACTTGACGACGAGGTCGTCCGCGCGGGTCTCGTGGTAGATGCCCTTCGGGCCCGCCTTGCCGAACGGGGTGCGGACGCCGTCGACGAAGACGACATCCCTAGCGGTACGAGGCACGTTGGCTCTCCTCCAGGTACGGATCGCTGCGCGCGGGCATGCCGATACGGCTCCGCCGCGGCGCGGACTCATACCGTCATGCTACTTGCGGGTAACCAGGCTTGCCCAGCCCCTTCGCTGCGCGGCGAACGTCACATCGGGGTGCGGTCCGCTGCCGGGCGCGGCGCCGTTGCCTCCCCCAACCTTCGGCCGGGGGGACCCCCAGCGGCGGGAGCGTCCTGCGGACGCGTCCTCAAACGCCGGACGGGCTGAATTGCGCGCTCGGCAGCAATTCAGCCCGTCGTTCCGACCCGTCCGGTGTGCGGATCAGGCCGCTGGTGCCTTCAGAGCCGTCACCAGGCCCGGAGTCACCTGTTCCACCTGCCAGGGGCGGGCGCCGTGGGAGGTGAGGAACTCCGCGACCGATTCCTCCGTCGCCGCCTTCGGCGGTTCCCAGCACAGGCGCCGCACCGTGTCCGGCGCGATCAGGTTCTCCTGCGGCATGGTGAGCCGCTCCGCCAGCTCCGACACCGTCGTGCGGGCCGCCGAGAGGCGCGCCGCCGCCGCGGGGTCCTTGTCCGCCCACGCGCGCGGCGGGGGCGGGCCGGTCAGCGGCTGGCCGGGCTGCGGGAGTTCGGCGTCCGGGATCGCGCGGGCGCGGTCGACGGCCGCCTGCCACTGCTCGAGCTGCTTGCGGCTCATACGGTGGCCGAAGCCGGGGAGCGCGGCGAGCGCGTGCGCGTTCGGCGGCATGTTCAGCGCGGCCTCGACGATCGCGGCGTCGCCGAGCACCTTGCCGGGCGAGACGTCGCGCCGCTGCGCGATCAGGTCACGAGCGGTCCACAGCTCACGGACCACGGCCATCTGCCGGCGCCGCCGCACCTTGTGCATGCCGGACGTGCGGCGCCACGGGTCCTTGCGCGGCGGCGCGGGCGGCGCCGCGGCGATGGCCGCGAACTCCTGGTGGGCCCACTCCAGCTTGCCCTGCCGGTTCAGTTCCCGCTCCAGCGCGTCGCGCAGGTCGACGAGCAGCTCCACGTCGAGCGCGGCGTAGCGCAGCCACGGGTCGGGCAGCGGGCGGGTCGACCAGTCGACGGCGGAGTGGCCCTTCTCCAGGGCGTAGCCGAGGACGTTCTCGACCATGGCGCCGAGCCCCACCCGCGCGAATCCGGCGAGCCGTCCCGCCAGCTCCGTGTCGAAGAGCCGCGACGGCGTCATTCCTATCTCGCGCAGACACGGCAGGTCCTGCGTGGCCGCGTGCAGCACCCACTCGGCGTCGCCGATGGCATCGCCGAGCGCGGAGAGGTCGGGGCAGCCGACCGGGTCGATCAGGGTGGAACCCGCACCCTCGCGGCGCAGCTGCACGAGGTAGGCGCGCTGGCCGTAGCGATAGCCGGAGGCGCGCTCCGCGTCGACGGCGACGGGGCCCGTGCCCGCGGCGAACGCCGCGACGACTCCGGCCAGGGCATCGTTGTCAGCGACGACCGGCGGGATGCCTTCGCGTGGTTCCAGCAGGGGGATCGGCGCCGAATCGACGTCGTCCGGGGGAGCGCCCCCGGGGGTTCGCAGTGTCGTGTCTTCTGCGGTCTCTTGGGCGTCGGTCACCGGTCAAGGGTATCTGTGTATGGCAAGCGCCCGCCGACGGTACGTCCTCTCGACGGGCGTGGTGCCATTTCCGGGGGCCCGGAACGGCGGTTGCGAGCGGTCAGTGGATGATGCCGGTGCGCAGGGCCACGGCGACCATTCCGGCGCGGTCGCCGGTGCCGAGCTTGCGGGCGATCCGGGCGAGGTGGCTCTTGACGGTCAGGGCGGACAGCCCCATCGAGACGCCGATGGCCTTGTTGGACTGGCCCTCCGCCACCAGTCGCAGCACCTCGACCTCACGGCCGGACAGTTCGCGGTAACCGCCCGGGTGGCCGGGCGCGCCGGGCGGGCGGCGGTGCATCCGGGCCGCGGCGGCGGAGCCGATCGGCGCGGCGCCGGGGCGGCCGGGCAGGCCCAGGTTGGTGCGGGTGCCGGTGACGACGTAGCCCTTGACGCCGCCCGCGAGGGCGTTGCGCACGGCGCCGATGTCGTCCGCGGCGGAGAGGGCCAGGCCGTTGGGCCAGCCCGCGGCGCGGGTCTCGGAGAGAAGGGTGAGCCCGGAGCCGTCGGGGAGGTGGACATCGGCCACGCAGATGTCGCGCGGGTTGCCGACGCGGGGGCGGGCCTCCGCGATCGACGACGCCTCGATCACGTCTCTCACCCCGAGCGCCCACAGGTGGCGGGTGACGGTGGAGCGGACGCGGGGATCGGCGACGACGACCATGGCCGTCGGTTTGTTCGGGCGATAGGCGAGGCTCGCAGGTTGCTCGAGGAGAACGGACACCAAGCCTCCAGGGGGGAGTGGCGGGGGACGGGTGCCGGCGTGGGGGGTAAGCCGGGGCGATCCGTATGGGAAGGGTCACAAGCCTCTTCGGCACCGAAGCGTCCCGGCTTTAGGGAATGATCACGAATTGATGAGTAACAATTCGGGCAATTCAGACGGTTGACTGGTCAACGACTTTGTGGATCGCGGCGCTGGGGGAGCGTCACCACCCCGGCTTCCGGCGCCCCGCCGGGCGGCAGGCCCGCGATCTGGCAGAGCAGGTCGCACCATGCGGCGAGGTGTGCCGCGGTGTCCGGCACACCGCCCTCACCGGCCTGCTTGGCGAGGCTCGCGGGCGGTTCCGTGGGCGACCACGACGCCCTGATCTCGATCCGGGTCGACGGCTCCCGGTCCTGCAGTCCCCCGAAGTAGTGCGAGCTCGCCCGGGTCACCGTCCCGCTCGGCGCCCCGTACGGCACCCGGCGGGCCTCCAGCGCGCCCGTCAGCCAGGACCAGCACACCTCCGGCAGCAGCGGGTCCGCCGCCATCTCCGGCTCCAGGTCGGCGTGCACCAGGGTCACCAGGCGGAACGTGCCGCCCCACGCCTCGTGCCCCGCCGGGTCGTGCAGCAGGATCAGCCGCCCGTCCGCCAGCTCCTCGTCGTCCACGACGACCGCGGCCTCCAGCGCGTACGAGTACGGGGCGAGCCGCTGGGGCGGCGGGGTCGCGTCCAGTTCGATCTCCGGCCGCAGGCGCACCCCTTGGAGCCCCGCGACCGCCTGCCGGAAGACGGACGGGGTGTCCTCCCCGTCCGCGTCGTCCGGACCGTCCGAGAGGTGTCCCTGCGCCGCAGCCATGCCCGGAAGACTAGGCGGAAGGTGGCCCCGTTCCGGGTAGGACACCCACATGGGCGGGTCACTCGTTCGGCCCGTGCGAAGATTTGGGGCATGAGTGAGCGCAGGGAGCCCAGCCAGCCCGCCAGCCAGCAGCAGACCGGCCGCACCGCGGCGTACGACTCCGCGTTCCTGCGGGCGTGCCGACGCGAGCCCGTGCCGCACACCCCGGTCTGGTTCATGCGACAGGCCGGCCGGTCGCTGCCGGAGTACCGCAAGCTCCGCGAGGGCATCCCCATGCTGGAGTCCTGCATGCGGCCCGACCTCGTCACGGAGATCACGCTCCAGCCGGTCCGGCGGCACAACGTCGACGCCGCGATCTTCTTCAGCGACATCGTCGTCCCGCTGAAGGCCATCGGCATCGACCTCGACATCGAGCAGGGCGTCGGCCCGGTCGTCGCCGAGCCGATCCGCACCCGTGCCGACCTCGACCGGCTCCGCCCGCTCGACGCCTCCGACGTGCCGTACGTCACCGAGGCCATCGGCATGCTCACCGCCGAGCTCGGCGCCACCCCGCTCATCGGTTTCGCCGGCGCGCCCTTCACCCTGGCCAGCTACCTGGTCGAGGGCGGGCCCTCGCGCAACCACGAGCACACCAAGGCGCTCATGTACGGCGACCCGGAGCTGTGGGCCGACCTCCTCGACCGGCTCGCCGACATCACCGCCTCCTTCCTGAAGGTGCAGATCGAGGCCGGGGCCTCCGCGGTGCAGCTCTTCGACTCCTGGGTCGGCGCGCTCGCCCCCGCGGACTACCGCCGCTCCGTCATGCCCGCCTCCGCCAAGGTCTTCGACGCCGTCGCCGGTCACGGTGTGCCGCGCATCCACTTCGGCGTCGGCACCGGTGAGCTGCTCGGTCTCATGGGCGAGGCCGGTGCGGACGTCGTCGGCGCCGACTGGCGCGTCCCCATGGACGAGGCGGCCCGCCGGGTCGGCCCCGGCAAGGCGCTCCAGGGCAACCTGGACCCGGCAGTCCTTTTCGCCGGCCGCGAGGCGGTCGAGACGAAGACCCGCGAGGTGCTCGACGCGGCGCGCGGCCTGGAGGGCCACGTCTTCAACCTCGGCCACGGCGTCCTCCCCACCACGGACCCGGACGCCCTCACCCGCCTCGTCGACTACGTCCACACGCAGACGGCGCGTTAGTCGCTCCGCCCCGCCCCGGGGCCGGGAGAGAACTCCAGGAACACCGTTTCGCGTTCGCCTCGCAACCGGACGTCGAAACGGTACGCCCGGTGTGCCCCCGGGTCCGGCACGGCGAGGAGCGTCGTCCGGCGGTCGGCCGGCAGGGACGACAGCAGTACGTCGTCCTCTGGCAGGGAGAAATAGGCGCGTGTGAACAGGTGCCGGGGCAGCCCCGGCGCGAAGACGCACAGGGCCAGATAGGGCACGCCCCCCGGCAACAGCGTCCGCAGGACGAAGTGGCCGTCCCGGCCGGTCGTGACGCGGGCGAAGCCCGTGAACGCGGTCCCGTCGCGGTGGAGGCTCCCCGGCGCGCCCCGGAGCGAGCCGTCCGGTGCCGCCTGCCAGAACTCCAGCAGCGCGTTGGTGACAGGCGCGCCCTCGCCGTCGTACACGTACCCGTGCACGGTGACGGTGTCCGGGTGCCCGGCGGGCGCCAGTTCGCCGCCGCCCGCCACGGGGAGGGCGTGGCCGTAGAAGGGGCCTATGGTCTGCGAGGGAGTGACGGGCGCGGACATTCAGCGGCCCCCTTCGGACGGAGTGGCGGCGGGCCCGTCCAGGACGATGTCCCAGCGGTAGCCGAGCGACCACTCGGGGCAGTTGAGCGCGGGGTCGTACGCGGCGATCACGCCGGCCCTCGCGCCCGGGTCGGCGATGGCCCGCCAGAGCGCGTCGTACGGCAGCAGTGGATCGCCCGGGAAGTACATCTGGGTGACGAGGCGCTGGGTGAACGCCGTGCCGAAGAGCGAGAAGTGCACGTGCGGCGGGCGCCACGCGTTGCCGTCGTGGTCCCAGGGGTATGCGCCGGGGCGCACGGTCGTGAAGTGATAGCGGCCCTCGTCGTCGGTGAGGCAGCGGCCCGTACCGGTGAAGTTCGGGTCGAGCGGCGCGGCGTGCCGGTCGGCCTCGTGCGCGTAGCGGCCCGCGGCGTTGGCCTGCCACACCTCGACGAGCTGGCCGCGCACCGGCCGGCCGTGCCGGTCCAGCACCCGGCCCGAGAGGGTGATGCGCTCGCCCAGCGGCTCGCCGCGGTGCTGCCGGGTCAGGTCGGAGTCCAGCGGGCCCACGTCGGCCGGGCCGAAGACGGGGCCGGTCAGTTCGACGGCGTCCGGTACGACGGGGACGAGGGGCCGGGCGGGGTGCCGCTGCACGGGCCCGCGATAGGGGGCGGACCCGCCCGCGGGCAGGCCGTCGGCGAGGTCGGGGAAGTCGGAGGTCTCACGGCTCAGCTGTTCCTGGAGGGGTTCTGCTGCCATGGGCATCCCCTACCCCGCGGTGTCCCGGGTGATCCCTGCTGACCGGCCGACCGGCTTGGTGGGCGGCGTCCATGGACCGATACCGGCCAGCCGGCGGGCTCAGCGTTCGAGGACCAGCGCCTGGCCCTGCCCCACCCCGACGCACAGCGCCGCCAGCCCCGTACCCGAACCGGCCGCCGCCAGCTGGTGGGCGACCGAGCCCGTCAGCCGGGCGCCAGAACAGCCCAGAGGATGGCCGATCGCGATGGCGCCGCCCCGCGGATTGACCACGTCCGGATCGAGCTCCGGCCACTCCTCGAAGCACCCCAACACCTGCGCGGCGTACGCCTCGTTGAGCTCGAAGTGCGTCAGGTCCGCGAAGGCGCGCCCCGCCTTGGCGAGGGCGCGCCGCACCGCCTCGACGGGCCCGAGGCCGTAGAGGTCCGGTTCGATGCCCGTGACGGCGGAGGCCCTGATCCGCGCCAGCGGCTCGCGGCCCGTCTCCCGCAGCCCCTCCTCGTCGCACAGCAGCAGCGCCGCGGCGCCGTCGTTCAGCGGCGAGGAGTTGCCCGCCGTGACCGTGCCGTTCTCCCTGCGGAAGGACGGCTTGAGCCGGGCGAGGGCCTCGGCGGAGGTGTTGTCCCGGATGGTCTCGTCGCGGGGCAGGACGACATCCGGCAGCGGCACGACCTCCGCGTCGTACGCGCCCTCCTTCCACGCCCGCGCCGCCTTCCGGTGGCTGGCGAGCGCGAAGGCGTCCTGCCGCTCCCGGGAGATGCCGTGCTTGTCGGCGATCAGCTCGGCGCCCTCGCCCAGCGGGACCGTCCACCGCGCCGGCATGTCCGGGTTGGTCATCCGCCAGCCCAGGGTCGTCGAATACAGCTCCTGGTGCCCTGTGGGGAAGGCCCGTTCGGCCTTCGGCAGCACGTAGGGGGCGCGGCTCATCGACTCGACGCCGCCCGCGACCACCACCGACGCGTCCCCGAGGGCGACGGCGCGGTAGGCGTGCACCACCGCCTCCATGCCGGACGCGCACAGCCGGTTGACGGTCACGCCGGGCACGGTCACGGGCAGCCCGGCCAGCAGCACCGCCATGCGGGCCACGTTGCGGTTCTCCTCGCCGGCGCCGTTGGCGTTGCCGAGCACCACGTCGTCGACGCGGGCCGGGTCCAGGCCGGGCGACCGGCCGACCAGGGCCCGGACGACATGGGCCGCGAGGTCGTCGGGGCGCACGGAGGACAGCGCTCCGCCGTACTTGCCGACCGGAGTGCGTACGGCGTCGACGACGAACACATCCCGGACGAGGGTCATGGCCGCTCCGTAGGTTGTCGGGCGCTCCCTCGGGCGTCCGCCCGATGAACTGTCGTTCACGATCGAAGTCGTGACGAGTCTCGGACCGCCGCCTTCCGCTGTCAACGGCCCGGAACCGGGCCCCCGGGGAGCGTTTGAGAGAGTGGGAGCATGAGCGACACTCCCAGGCACCACGTGGTGGTCATCGGCGGCGGCATCTCCGGGCTGGCGGCGGCCCACCGGCTGGTGACGGGCGGTGCCCGGGTCACGCTCCTGGAGGCGTCCGGCCGCCTCGGCGGCAAGCTCCGCGTGGGGGAGATCGCCGGGGTGCCCGTCGACCTGGGCGCCGAATCGATGCTGGCCCGGCGGCCGGAGGCGGTCGAACTGGCCCGTGCCGTCGGCCTCGCGGACCGGCTCCAGCCGCCCGCCACCGCCACGGCGGGCATCTGGACGCGCGGCGGCCTGCGGCCCATGCCCAAGGGGCACATGATGGGCGTGCCCGGCGACCTCGCTCCGCTCGCCGCGTCCGGGGTGCTCTCGGAGGAGGGCCTCGCCCGGGTCGCCCGCGACCGCGAACTGCCGCGCACGGAGGTCGGCGACGACGTCGCGATCGGCGCGTACGTGGCCGCCCGCATGGGCCGCGAGGTCGTGGACCGGCTGGTGGAGCCCCTGCTCGGCGGCGTCTACGCGGGCGACCCGTACCGCATCTCGATGCGCGCGGCCGTGCCGCAGCTCTTCGAGCTCGCCCGTGCCCACCGCTCGCTGATCGAGGGCGTGCGCGCGGCCCAGGAGCGGGCTGCCGCCGCCCCCCGGCAGGCGGGGCCGGTCTTCATGGGGATCGAGGGCGGCATCGGACGGCTGCCGCTCGCCGTCGCGGACGCCGTGCGCGCGGCGGGCGGCGAGATCCGCACGGACACCCCGGTGCGCGGCATCGCCCGCGGGACCGACGGCTGGCGGATCGCCCTGGACTCCGGGACGCTGACGGCGGACGCCCTCGTCGTCGCCCTCCCGGCGGGCCCCGCGGCCCGCCTCCTGGACGGTCCCGCGCCCGCCGCGGCCGCGGAGCTCGCGGCCGTCGAGTACGCGTCCATGGCCCTGGTGACCATGGCCTTCCGCCGCTCGGACGTCGAAGGGCTGCCGCACGGCAGCGGCTTCCTCGTACCGCCCGTCGACGGCCGGAAGATCAAGGCGTCCACGTTCTCCACCAACAAGTGGCGCTGGAACGCCGACGCCGACCCGGAACTCTTCGTGCTGCGTACCTCGATCGGGCGGTTCGGCGACGAGGACGATCTGAAGCGCGAGGATTCCGAGCTGGTATCGATGTCGCTCAAGGACCTCGGCGACGCCGTCGGCCTGGCGGCGTCCCCTGTGGCGAGCCGGGTCGACCGGTGGCACGGCGGGCTGCCGCAGTACCCCGTCGGGCACCTCGACCGGGTGGCCCGGGTCCGTGCGCACGTCGCCGCCGTTCCGGGGCTGCGGGTGTGCGGCGCAGCCTACGACGGCGTGGGCATCCCGGCCTGCGTCTCCAGCGGGCACCGGGCCGCCGACGAGGTTCTCGGGACCCTGCCGGAAGGCGCCGACGGCCGCGAGTGACAATAGGGACATGACTGACGCCCCCGAGAAGATTCCGAACGCCGGCAAGAAGGCCAAGGACCTCAACGAGGTCATCCGTTACACCCTCTGGTCGGTGTTCAAGCTCCGCGACGTCCTCCCCCAGGACCGGTCCGGCTACGCCGACGAGGTGGAGGAGCTGTTCGCGCAGCTCGCCGAGAAGGACGTCACCGTCCGCGGCACGTACGACCTCTCGGGCCTGCGCGCCGACGCCGACGTGATGATCTGGTGGCACTCCGAGACCGCGGACGCCCTCCAGGACGCGTACAACCGCTTCCGCCGCACGAAGTTCGGGCGCACCCTGGAGCCGGTGTGGTCGAACATGGCGCTGCACCGCCCCGCGGAGTTCAACAAGTCGCACATCCCGGCGTTCCTCGCCGACGAGACGCCGCGCGACTACGTCAGCGTCTACCCCTTCGTCCGCAGCTACGACTGGTACCTGCTGCCCGACGAGGACCGCCGCCGGATGCTCGCGGACCACGGCAAGATGGCGCGCGGCTACCCGGACGTGCGCGCCAACACGGTCGCCTCCTTCTCGCTCGGCGACTACGAGTGGATCCTCGCCTTCGAGGCGAACGACCTCTACCGGATCGTCGACCTCATGCGTCACCTGCGGGCCTCCGAGGCGCGTATGCACGTCCGCGAGGAGGTCCCGTTCTACACGGGCCGCCGCAAGGCCGTCGCGGAGCTGATCGGGGACCTCGCGTAGGTCCCCGGAACGGGAACGCCGGGCGGGCCGGAGGACCGGCCCGCCCGGCGTTCGCGTTGTCAGCCCAGCGTGATGTTGGCCTTGCCGCCCGCCGCCGTCGCCGCGGGTTCGGCCCGGGGGCCGCACCAGGTGCGCCGCGCGGGCACGGAACCCGTCAGCAGGTACGTCTGCACATGGGCGTTGACGCACGCGTTGGGCCCGAACGCGATGCCGTGCGTGCCCGAGCCCCGCTCGGTGACCAACGACGAGCCGGGCAGCCGCCGGTGGAGCTCCAGCGCGCCCTCGTACGGTGTCGCCGCGTCCCGCTCCGCCGCCAGCAGCAGCGTCGGCGGCAGCGCGTGCCGGGCCGCGCCGACCTCGACCGCCCGCTGCTGGTGCGCGGTCCAGAAGGCGCACGGCAGGTTCATCCAGGCGTTCTGCCAGGTCTCGAACGGCGCCCGGCGGGCGAGCCGGGTGTTGTCCCGGTCCCACACCGGCCACGAGCGCGGCCACGGGGAGTCGTTGCACTCGACGGCCGTGTAGACGGCGTTGGAGTTCTCGCCCGCCCCCGCGGCCGCCGGGTTGGGCAGCGCGAGGGCGCGCAGCGCCTTGTCGTCACCGCGCAGGTAGGTGGCCAGCGCGTCGGCGTTCTTCGCCCAGTGGCTGTCGCTGTAGCCGACCTGGAGGAAGGACGCCTGCAGCTCTCCCGGGCCGATCTTGCCGCCCACGGGCCTGCGGGCGAGCCGCTGCCGGGCCCGTTCGTAGGAGGCGGCCACCTGCTGCGGCGTGCGCCCCAGGTGGTAGACGGCGTCGTGCTTGGCCACCCAGCGGCGCCAGTCGCCCCAGCGCGTCTCGAAGGCCGCGGACTGGGCGAGGTTGCTCTCGTACCAGATCTTCCGCGGGGCGGGGTCGACGATGCTGTCGAAGACCATGCGGCGCACGTGGCCGGGGAACAGCGTGGCGTAGAGCGCGCCGAAGTACGTGCCGTAGGAGGCCCCCATGTAGGTGAGCTTCCGTTCCCCGAGCGCGGCGCGCAGGACGTCCAGGTCGCGGGCGTTGTTGAGGCTCGTGAAGTACTGCAGGTCCTGCCCGCCCCGGCGGGCGCAGCCCTGCGCGTACGCCTTGGCCTCGGCGATCCGCTGCTTCTTGTACGCCTCCGTGGGGTGCTCCGGCGCCTGGCTGGGGGCCTTGGCGAAGCGGGTCGGTTCGGCGCAGGACAGCGGCGCCGAGCGGCCCACGCCGCGGGGCGCGTAGCCGACGAAGTCGTACGCCTTGGCCGTCGCCTGCCACTGCCGGACCCCGGTGAGCAGCGGGAACCACATGCCGGTGCCGCCCGGCCCGCCGGGGTTGTAGACCAGCGCGCCCTGGCGCTCGGCGGCGGTGCCGGTGGACCGGACGCGGCTGACGGTGAGTCCGATGTGCTTGCCCTCGGGGTGCGCGTAGTCCAGGGGGACGGAGACGGTGCCGCACTGCACGGGGGCGGGCAGCTGCTCGACGGTGGGGCACGCGCCGAAGCGGACGCCCCTGGCGGCGGCCTGCCGTGCGGCGAGCATCGCGCCGAAGGCCTCGGCACGGCCGCCCGGCGGGCGCGCCAGGTCGATGCCGTCGGCCGGTGCGGGGGCCGCCGTGAGCGCGGTGAGGACCAGGGATCCGAGGGCTCCGTACAAGGCTGCTGATCTCACGGGACATCCCTTCGCGGCGTGAAATTACGACAAAAGGGATAATCTGTCCGGTGGTTGGTGAAGTACAGCACCGACGCCCGGTGTCGGTCGCATTGGGCACGATGGGCCCAGCGGGGAAGGTGACGCCGGGTCAGTAACGGTGGTCGCGCAGGGTGGCGGCCAGGGCGGAGCGCAGCGCGGGGTCGGTGAGCGCCTTGCGCCCCTTTATGGCGAGCGCGGTCAGCAGCCCCGTGTCGTCGGCGTCGTCGGTGCCGTAGGTGTCCTTGTGGGCGGCCCGCCGCCTCCGGCCGGGCAGTCCGGTGGAGAGGTGGCCCAGCAGTTCCTGTCCGGCGGGCGAGGCCCAGCGCGTGTAGGGGTGGATCTCGACGCGGGCGATCGCGAGACAGGCCGTCGTCAGGACCAGCGGCAGCGAGAACCAGGCCGCGACCTGCCCCCGGCCCGTCTCCGGCGGCATCAGCAGCACGGCCGTGGCGCCGGTCAGCAGGATCAGGGCGCAGGCGCCGCGCACGTGACGGACCGCCGCCGACACGTCCGTCCGGGCCGGGGCGGGCACCGCGAGCCCGGCTGCGGTCAGCCGGTTGGCGAGCGCCCGTACGGCGTCGGCGGCGGCGTGCGCGGCCCGCACCTCGGGCACGGTGGACTGGCCGCCCGGCCCGATCGCGGTGATCACCGAGCGCTCCAACTCGTCCCGGCCGACCGGGTCGACGACCGTCGCCCAGCCGGTGTGGGCCAGCAGCACCCGGCGCTGCCGGCCCATCGTGACCAGCGCGAGGTCGGTGACCCGGTGCGGGCCGCCGGCCAGGAAGGCCGCTTCGTACAGCGTCAGCGTCCGCGGCCGCGCGCCGGCCGCGGCGCGCTCGGGGACCTGCGCCGCGGCCGTCGCGGCGAGGCAGAGGCGGCCGCAGGTGAGGACCGCCGAGGCCCAGGCGACGAGCAGGAGGATGACCCACATACAGGATGTGTACTCGACCGTCACGCGTTCCCGCCATCGGTCGTTTCGCCATGTGGTCGATATGCGGCTGGTATGCGGCCGATATGCGCCATGCGGATCGACGGGTCATCAGCCGCAGCGGCGGCCCGTGTTGATGCAGCGCACGGCGGTCTCCATGAGCGCGCGCGGCATCACGTTCTCGAAGTCGGCGTGGTCCGTGACGGGCTTGCGGAGTTGCTCGGGGAAGCTGTCGACCGCGTAGACCGGACCCCGGGGCACGGTGTAGGTCAGGGTCATCCGCAGCCGGGGCACGGGCGTGGACCCCCGGGCGCAGCGGCCCGTCGAGGCGTCGGGGAAGCCGATGTGGGCGCGGTGGCCGGGACTGTCGGTCCGCCGTCCGTCCCAGCAGCTGGGGAAGTCCAGCAGCCGCATCACCCGGCTGCCCGCCGGGCACAGCGGGTACTTGTCCACGAGGGCGCGGTCCGTGAAGCCGGTGCAGGTCCACCGGGCGCGGGCATCGGCCGTCCCATTGGTGAGAGCCTTCGCGTCACCGGTGATCACCCGCAGGGCGTCCGGCATCGGGGCGACCCCGGAGACCGGGCTGCCGTGGAAGGCCAGGCCGACGCTGTCCGGGACGAGGACGCGTCCGGGGTTGGCCCGGTCGGCCTCCCGCCGCCCCTCGGAGGCCTTGCCCAGCACGCGCAGGACGGGCCAGAAGTATGTCGACCTGTCGCCCTGGGAACAGGTCGTGCCCGCCGCGCGCAGCGACCGGTCGGTGGAGAAGGCGTCCGTGGAGAGGTTGCCGACGTAGTCGTGGAGGTGGTGGGCGCCGTTGGTGACGCCGGGCGTGACGATGAAGTTGTCGGGGTTGCGGTGGCCGTTCTCGTTGCGGCCGCACCGGGTGGTGAATGTACCGGTGGAGGCGCCCGGCAGGTCCCGGGGGGCGCGCGGGGCGGGCGGCGCGCTGCGGATGTCGGCGAAGTCGGCGGTGACGGGGCCCGCGTGGACGTGACTGTCAGTGGCGGGTGTCACGCTGGGCGAGGTGTCGTCGGGGTGGGCGGAGGCACTGCCGGTGACGGCGGCGAACGTGGCCGCCGAGCCGAGCAGCGCGAGTAACGCGATGAGGACGAGGTGGGTGGTGCCGAGCCTGCGGCGGTGACGGACGGGCATGGGGCTCACTTCTTCTCCGGTGGTGTCGTGCCGGAAGGGACGGTGGGGGACGTGGGGGACGCGGAGGGTGTGGGGGACGTGGGGGACTGTTCGGGCCGGGTGGCGGCCGGGGGGAGCGGGAAGGTGGCGGCGGGCCGGGTGCCGGGCGTGGCCGGGGCGGGCGGCTGCCCGGGTTTCGTGCCGGCCGCGACGGCGTCGAAGTCGACCAGCCCGGTGTCCTCCAGCACCTTCATGTGGTCGAGGACGGTGGTGTTCGCGTCGTCGGCCAGCTCCCGCACCGCGGAGTTGCGCGTGGTGGCCCGCACTTGGGCGACGACGGTGAAGACCGTGCCGTGCGCGAGCCGCAGGATGTTGGTGAACTCCCGGTCGTACGCGGCGCCGTGCGCGGCGTCGAGCCGGGCCAGCCACCGCTGCTGTTGCGCGTTGGGCCTGCTGGGCAGATCGACGCCGAGCCGGGCCGCGACGTCGCGGACGTGCCGGTCGAGCACCGTATGGCCCTCGACCAGGTGCTCGCCCGCCCGTCGCACGGCGGCCGTGGTGCCGCGCTGTTCCGCCTGCTGCCCGGCGGGCAGCTCCCAGAGCCCCGCCAGCCGGACGCGCTCCACGAAGTCGCGGTCGAGCGCCGACAGCGGGCCGAACGGCGTGGCCACGGACCCGGCGGTGAGGTCGACGGTCCCCGTGTTCGCGCGGTCGCGGTACGACCAGAGGGGGAAGAGCAGCGCGGCGACGGTCGCCGTGAGCGCGGTGACGACCAGACCGGTGCCGGTGAACGATCGCATGATGCCTCCTCGTGCGGCACCGCACGGTAGGCCCTCCGCGGTGATCCGCAAGGGAGTTCGGCGGAGCCGCCCGCCCGGCCCGGCCCTGGAACCACCACCTGGCCTGGACCTTTACCCCGTTCCCGGAGCACGGTGCGCGAATGTGGGCTGCGTCACTGCGGGAGGAAGGCCGCCCGTGCCCGATGGGGCTGTTGGTACGGTGGCCGGTTCCGCGCTCCGCCCCCCGGGGCCGCGTGCGCGCGGCCGGGCACTGGTGAGGCCCCGCGATCGGGGGGATGTCGCGGGGCCTCACCGGGTCAACGGGCCGCCGGGCGGGTTGGTTCCCCGGCTTCTGCGGCAAGATGGCGGGTGGGGGTGGTGCGCGTGCGCGAGCGGCTTGACGGCAGCCCTGACGGCAACAGGGACGGCAACAGGGACGGGAAGAAGCGCGCGAACGGGAAGAGCTTCGACCCGGAGCGGCTGTTCCTGCCGCCCGACGACGACCTCGCCCCCAACCGCCCCGGCGAGACGCTCCGCGCCCGGCTCGACGCCTCCAGGACCGGCCCTGTCGCCCTGCTGCTCGCCCGCTGTCTCGGGCGGCGGCCCGTCGAGGACACCTGGCGGCGGGCGCTCGCCGCCGAACAGGCCGTCGGGACGGCCCTGGAGGAGCTGACGGCGGGCGGCTGGGACGTCGTCCACTCGATCGTCCTGCCGGGCGACTCGGTCATCCCCCACCTCCTCATAGGCCCCGGCGGAGTCTTCGGCATCGCCGCCAAGGCCGCCCACAAGGCCCGGATCCAGGTCGGCGAGAACCTGGTCCACGTGTCCCGGGAGCGGCACCCGCGCCCGTACGTCCGCGAGATCCGGCACGACACCGCGCGGGCCTCGCTCGTCCTGTCACGGGGCTGCGGCTTCCTCGTCCAGGTGCGGCCGGTCCTGGTGTTCGTGGGCGCCGAGAGCGTGGAGGTGTCGCCGTCGCTGGACGACGTGCGGGTGCTGGGGGAGACGGAGACGGCCGCGCTCGGCACGCTCGGCGGGGCCCTGCACCCGCGCCGGGCCGACCGCGTCCACACGGTGGCCCGCAACCGGCGTGTCTGGCTCTGGGCGTGACGTGACATCAGGCGGGTGAATTCCCGCACCCTTTCGGGGGGCGGTGGCGTCGGCCGACGGGGCGCGTGCGCGAGCATGGCCGGGGCCGCGCCCGACCCCGGACCGGAGGGAGCCCCCCACCGTGCGATCCCGCCGTGTCCGGCGGTCCTTTCTCCCCGCTGCGGGTGCCCCGGACCACCGACCGGGTGCGGGCCGGGTTGCTTTCTCCCCGGCCCCGCCCCTTCCCGACAGTGCCGATGTGCGGCTCCGCCGCGTGGGGGGAGACCCCCGGACCCCCGAAGCGGCTGCGCCGCTTGTCCTCAAAGGCCGGATGAACCGGATCTGGTGGACCGCAGCCGCAAGACCAGCCCGCCGCCGGCAGCGTGTGGCACTGGCCGTCACGTGCGTCTTGTTGAGCGGCACGGCAGTGGCCTCGGCGGCGCCCACGGATGCCGGCCCGCGGCCGGAGACCGTCGACGTCGCACCGGGCGACTGCGGTCACGGCCGGCTGCCGCACCTCCGTCCCGGCCCGCAGATGTTCGTCCTGCGCAACACCTCCGCCACCCCCGCCGACGCCCGTCTCGTGGACGCCGCGACCGGCGCCGTCCACGGCGAAGTGGAAGGGATCGCGCCGGGCACGCACAGGACGTTCACGGCCCGGCTCGGGCCGGGCGCGTACGCGTTCGTCTGCCTGCCCGACGACGCGGACCCCGTCACCGGCCCCGCCGTCCGGATTCCCGGCACCGGAGGGGGCGGCGGTCCCGCGGCCGTGCCCGTGACCCGCGACGACCTGATCCCGCTCACCCTGGACTACCAGCGCTGGGTCGGCGAGCGGATGGCCGGGCTCGTGACCGCGACGGACGCCCTGCGCACGGCTGTCGACAGCGGCGATCCGGCCGCCGCCCGCGCGGCCTGGCTCCCCGCCCACCTCGCCTACGGGCGGCTGGGCGCCGCGTACGGCGCCTTCGGCGACGCCGGCCGCGCCGTCGACGGCACCGCGGCCGGGCTCCCCGGCGGAGTGCGCGACCCGGGTTTCACCGGCTTCCACCGCGTCGAGCACGGCCTGTGGCACGGCGAGCGCGGGCCCGCCCTGCGCCGCGCCGCGCACCGCCTCGCCGTCGACGTCCACGCGCTGCGCGACTCCTGGGAGCTGACCCGGATGGACCCCGCCGACCTGGGACGGCGCGCCCACGAGATCCTGGAGGACACCCTGCAGCACGAGTTGACCGGCCGGACCGACCACGGCAGCGGGAGCGGCCTCGCCACCGCCCGCGCCAACCTCGACGGCACCCGCGCCGTCCTCGACCGCCTGCGCCCCCTCCTGCGCGGCCGCTACCCCGGCGCGGCCGTCCTCGACCGGCGCCTCGACCGCGCCGCGGATCTCCTGGACCGGTACGGCCCGGCCGCGGGCCGTACCGGTCCGGGCCGTTGGACCCCGCACCGTTGGACCCCGCTCGCCCGGCTCGGCCGCGCCGACCGCGAGAAGATCGACGCCGCCATCGGCGACCTGACGGAGCGTCTGGCATCCGTCGCGACGCTCTGCGAACCCCGGAGGACACCGTGACCGGCACACCGCGGACCGGGCCGCCACGGCGGCGCACCCTGCTGCAGGGCGCCGCGGCGGGCATCGGCGGAGCGGTGGCCGGCGGCCCCGGCGTTCCGCCCGCGCGCGGCGCCGCCACCGGCGCGCCCCCGTACGCCACCCGCTTCCCCTTCCACGGCGCCCACCAGGCCGCCGTCCTCTCCCCGCCCGCCCGCAGCACGGCCTTCACGGCGTTCGACGTCACCGCCGAGGGCCGCGGCGAACTCACCGAGCTGCTGCGCACGCTCACCGGGCGGGCCCGCTTCCTGACGGCCGGGGGCACCCCGGACCCGGTCGGCATCACCGGACCGCCTCCCGACTCCGGCCTCCTCGGGCCGGACGTCCCCGCCGACGGCGGGCTCCGTGTCACCGTGGGCGTCGGTGCCTCTCTCTTCGACGGCCGCTTCGGGCTGTCCGCCTGCGCCCCCCGCCTGCTGCGGACCATGCCGTCCTTCCCGGACGACGACCTCGACCCGGCCTGGTGCCACGGCGACCTCGGCGTCCAGCTGTGCGCCGACAGCGCGGACACCGTGCTGCACGCCCTCCGCGACCTGACCCGGCACACCCGCGGCGGCCTCCAGGTCCGCTGGCGGCTCGACGGCTTCACCGCCCCGCCCCGCCCCTCCGGCGCCCCCCGCAACCTCCTCGGCTTCAAGGACGGCACCGCCAACCCCGACCCCCGCGACCCCCGCCTGATGAACCGTCTCGTCTGGACCGGCGCCCACTCCGGCGAACCCCGCTGGACGACCGGCGGCAGCTACCAGGTGGTGCGCCTGATCCGCATGCTCGTCGAGTTCTGGGACCGGATCTCCCTCGCCGAACAGGAGCGCGTCATCGGCCGCGCCCGCGACACCGGGGCACCGCTCGACGGCGACCGGGAATCGGACACGCCGCGCTACACCCACGACCCCAAGGGCGACGTGATCCCGCTCGACAGCCACATCCGGCTGGCGGGCCCGCGCACCCCCGGCACCGCGGACCGGCGGCTCCTGCGCCGCTCGTACAACTACGACCGGGGGACCGACGCCAACGGCAACCTCGACATGGGGCTGCTCTTCTGCTGCTACCAGCAGGACCTCCGGCGGCAGTTCGCGACCGTCCAGCGGAGCCTGGCGGGCGAGCCGCTGACCGACTACGTCACCCCCTTCGGCGGCGGCTACTTCTTCGCCCTGCCCGGGGTGCGGGACGGCGCGGACTGGTACGGCCGCGCCCTGATGGACGAGACCTGATGCACGAGAGTGGGAGCCCCCATGGCCCGTAACGGCACAGTCACCCGGTGCCCGGCCGCCGTAGCCGCCCTCGGCGCCGTCGCGCTGACCGTGGCACCGGCCGGCCCCGCCGCGCCGCGCGCCGCGGACACCGCGTCGCCCGTCGAGCACCTGGTGGTCGTCTTCGACGAGAACATCTCCTTCGACCACTACTTCGCCACCTACCCCAAGGCCGCCAACACCGACGGCACCCCCTTCGCCCCCGCCCGCGCCACCCCCGCCCACGTGGACAACCTGCGCACCGCGGGACTGCTGAAGAGGAACCCCAACCAGTACGCGCCGAAACGGCTCACCCCGCACCAGGCCATGACCTGCGACCAGAACCACTCCTACAGCCCCGAGCAGTACGCGGCCCACGGCGGCCGGTCCGACGCGTTCGTCCAGAACACCGACTCCGGCAAGTGCTCCGGCAAGCTGTTCGGCGAGCCCGGCCTGGTCATGGACTACTACGACGGGAACACCGTCACCGCCCTGTGGAACTACGCCCAGCACTTCAGCATGAACGACCGGTCGTTCGGCACCACTTACGGGCCGTCCACGCCCGGCGCGATCAACCTCGTCTCCGGCCGGACCCACGGGGTGTTCTCCACCGACCCCGCGTCCGGCACCGAGCACCCGAAGCGGACCGCGAAGCCCGACCCGTACGCCGTGGCCTCGCCCGACGCCGAGGGCGTGGGCACGATCGTCGACGACCCGGACCCCGCGTACGACGACTGCTCGGGCGAGGACCACACCGCCCGCAGCCCGCTGGCCGCCCTCAAGGGGGCGAACATCGGCGACCGGCTCGACGAGGAGGGCGTCTCCTGGGGCTGGTTCCAGGGCGGCTTCCGGCCCAGCACCCCCTGGGACGGGCGGCGCGGCCACTACGCGAAGTGCTCCGGCACCGCGCACGCCAACGTCGGCGGCGCGCGGGTGATCGACTACAGCCCGCACCACCAGCCGTTCCAGTACTACGCGTCGACAGCGAACCCGCACCACCTGCCGCCGCGGTCCGTCGCCGAGATCGGCCACGCCGGGCGGGCCAACCACCAGTACGACCTGACCGACTTCGACGCGGCCCTGCGCGCCGGACGGCTGCCCGCCGTGAGCTTCCTCAAGGCCCCCGCCTACCAGGACGGCCACGCGGGCTACTCCGACCCCCTCGACGAACAGCACTTCCTGGTGGAGTGGCTCAACCGGATCCAGAGCGCGCCGGAGTGGCGGAACACCGCCGTCGTGATCGCCTACGACGACTCCGACGGCTGGTACGACCACGTCTACGCGAAGCCGCTCAACGGCTCGCGCGACGGCGCCAAGGGCCCCAAGGGCCGGCCCGTCGACAGCCCGGCCTGCCGCACGGGCCCCGCGCCCGCCGGCGGCTTCGCCGACCGCTGCGGCCCCGGCCCACGGCTGCCGCTGCTGCTGCTCTCCCCCTACAGCAAGGTCAACACCGTCGACCACACCCCGACCGAGCAGACCTCGATCCTCAAGTTCATCGAGTGGAACTGGCGGACGGCCAGGATCGGCGGCTCGTCCTTCGACGACCGCGCGGGCACCCTGCTCAACATGTTCGACTTCGCGCACCCGCACCCGGGGAAGGTCCTGCTGAACGCGGACGGGTCGGTGAGACCGGCGGTGGCGGAGGGCGACGCGGGCCCGCCGGGTGCGCCTTCGCGAGAGGACGGGGACAGGGACGGAGACGGGCCGCCGGTCGGCTGGCTGGCGGGCGGCGCCGCGGCCACCGGTGCGGTCGCATGGCTGGCCCTGCGGCGCTCCCAGGACGGGCCGAAGCCGCGCCGCCTCAGCGGGCCGGGAGGAAAGCGCTCGTGAAGAGAGAGCGGAGGAGTGCCTCGTCGGCGGGCGGCAGATCCGCGACGAAGCGGGTCAGCACGACCTCCCGGTCCGCCATCCCGTCCAGGATCTTCCGCATGCGCCGCGCCGCCAGCCCGGCCTCGTCCGTCACCGGCGCGTACGCGTACGCCCGCCCCCGCGGCGTGCGCGACAGCACCTCCTTGCCGTGCAGCCGGGACAGGATCGTCACCACCGTGCTGTAGGTGAGCTCACCCGCCAGCCGGCCCTGGACCTCGCGCGGCGTCAGCGGGCCCTCCGCCCGCTGCAGCGCGGCGAGCACCTCGCCCTCCAGCGCCCCGTTCGCGCGGCGTCGGCCGTGGCGCTGGTGCACCACGGTGCTCGGTGTGGCTGTGTCCATGCGGGCGGTGTCCTTCTGCTGTTCTCAAGGCTGCTGATCCCGGGGGTTCTCAGGGAATCCTCAGGGGGTTCTCAGGGGATACGACCCAAGATCTACTGCTTTTACAGAGCTGTAAAAACGATACGGTACCCGAACAGGACGCCTGATTCGGAATCCACAGGAATCCACGGACATCTTTCGTGCCTCCACCACCCGACCCGTCGTAGGGTCGAGCGGTGTTCGAACGACGAAAAGGCGCGCACGCCCGGAACCACGCCGCACCGGCACGCCGGAGGCGCGCCGCCCCCCGCAAGCGCAGGCTGCGCCCGGCCTACCCCCGCCCGGGGCGGCAGGGCTTCCGGCGCTGGGTGCCGTCGTGGCGCCAGACGCTGGGGCTCTCCCTGTCCGCCGGGGGGCTGCTCACCGCCCTGGTGGCGATCATGTACGTCCGGACGGAGATACCCGCCGACCTCAACGCCTTCGCGACCCAGCAGGACAACGTCTACTACTGGGCCGACGGCACCGAGATGGCCCGCACCGGCGAGATCAACCGGCAGGACACCGCCCTGGAGAAGATCCCGGAGAAGGTGCGCTGGGCGGCGCTCGCCGCCGAGAACGAGACCTTCTACTCCGACAGCGGCATCTCGGTCAGCGGGATGACGCGGGCGGTCACCAGGATGGTCACGGGCGGCAGCACCCAGGGCGGATCCACGATCACCCAGCAGTACGTCAAGAACGCCTACCTCAACCAGCGGCAGACCTTCTCCCGCAAGTTCACGGAGATGTTCATCGCCATCAAGCTGGACAACAGGATGTCCAAGGACGACATCCTGGAGGGCTACCTCAACACCAGCTGGTTCGGGCGCGGCACCTACGGCATCCAGCGCGCCGCCCACGCCTACTACGGCAAGGACGTCTCCCAGCTCAACGCGAGCGAGGGGGCCTTCCTCGCCTCGCTGCTCAAGGGCGCCGGGCTCTACGACCCCGCCCTCGGCACCAAGAACCACGCGCGCGCCGTGGAGCGCTGGAACTGGATCCTCGACCGCATGGTCACCATCGGCAAGCTCTCCAAGGAGGAGCGCGCCGGGTACAGGACGTTCCCCGAGCCGCAGGCACCGCCGAAGCCCGCCGGGCTGACCGGGCAGACCGGCTACCTCGTCGAGACCGCGCGCGCCTATGTGAGCGCCCACACCGAGGTCTCCGACCACGACTTCGACCTCGGCGGCTACCAGATCCGCACCACCTTCGAGAAGCCGAAGGTCGACGCCCTCAACAAGGCCGTCGAGGAGGTGCAGGGCAAGCTCGACCCCGAGAAGCGGGAAGCCGACAAGAACGTCCGCATCGGCGCGGCCTCGGTCACGACGGACGGGCGCATCGTCGCCCTGCACGGCGGCCCCGACTACCTCAAGCAGGGCTTCAACGACGCCAACTCGTCCGTCGTCCCCGCCGGTACGGCCTTCACCCCGTTCGTCTACGCCGCCGCCCTCGGCGACGGCGTCCAGCGCGAACGCGACAAGCCCCGCACCCCCGTGTCCCCCTCCACCGTCTACGACGGCGACCACAACGTGTCGCTGATGACGCCGGAGGGCCCGTACTGGGACCGCTCCGGGAAGATCGTCAAGGGTGCCAACGACGGCGGCAGATCGTGGGGCAAGATCAGCCTGCGGGACGCCGTCGCCCAGTCCGTGAACACCCCGATGCTGCAGCTCGGCATGGACGTGGGGTTCGACCGGGTCGGCGCCACCGCCGTGCGGACCGGCCTGCTCGCCGACAGCCTCGGCACCAAGGTGCCCGCCTTCTCGCTGGGCAACACCACACCCAGCGCCATCCGGATGGCCGGGGCGTACGGCACGTTCGCCACCCGGGGCCTGCACAGCGAGCCGTACTCCGTGGACCGGCTGAGCCGCAACGGCAATGCCGTCGAGGTGGAGAAGCCGACGTCCGAACGGGTCCTTCCGCAGAGCGTCGCGGGCGCCGTCGACGACGCCCTGCACGACGCCGTCAAGAAGGGCAGCGCGACCTCCGCGGCGGTCGCCGGGGCCGACGCGGCGGGCAAGACCGGCACCGAGGCGAACAACAAGTCGGCCTGGTACGTGGGCTACCGGGGCAAGCTCGTGACCGCCGTCTCGCTCTCCCGCATCGACCCGAAGACACAGGAGCTGCTCCCGCTCGACGGCCTCGGCGGCGCGCCCAAGCCGGCCGTCGGCAGCTCCTGCCCGATCGACATCTGGACCCGGTACACGACCGGACTGCGCTGAGGCCGTACGGGCGCCGGACCGCGGTTCCGGCGCCCGGCCCGCGCGGGGCGGCGCCGGACTACTTGACGAACGTCGACCAGTCCGGGGCCTGCGCCGGGTCCAGCCCGCGCAGCTTCGTCAGCACCTTCGGGTCCTGCACGTCCAGCCAGTCGGCGAGCTGCTTGAACGACACGCAGTGGACGCCGTCCCGCTTGCAGACCGACTTCACGACGTCCTCGACGGCCTTCATGTAGATGCCGCCGTTCCAGTCCTCGAAGTGGTTGCCCACGAACATCGGCGCCCGGCTGCCGTTGTAGACCCGCTCGAAGCCGTTCAGATAGCCGTCGCGCGTCAGCTTCCGCCACTCCGCGTACTTCGCGGGATCGCCCTTGGTGTTGTCACCGGACTGGTTGTAGAGGAAGTTGAAGTCCATGGACAGGACCTGCTTCTCGCTCTTCGGATAGGGCAGCAGCTGCAGCGGGAAGTTCCAGATGCCCTGGATCTGGGACGGCCAGATCTGGAAGTCGCCGGGCGAACTCGCGTCGTACCGCCAGCCGAACGGCTTCGCCGCCGGTATCAGCGTCTTCTGTCCCTCCAGACAGGGGGCGCGGCCGCCCACCAGCTCCTTCTTGTAGTCGAAGGGCAGCGGCGGGAGGTCCGTCAGGCCGGTGTTCGTCTTCCAGTTCTCCACGAAGGAGTAGGACTGCTCTATCTCGCTCTTCCACTCCGCCGGGCTCCAGTCGCCGCCGCCCTTGGCGCCGCAGAAGTGGCCGTTGAAGTGCGTGCCTATCTCGTTGCCGTCCAGCCAGGCGCCACCGATCTGCTCGATGGTGTCCTTGATGTGCGGGTCCGTGGCGAAGTCGATCGCCGCCGCGCCCGGCTTGTGCTGCGGGGGCTTGTACAGCGACGACTTCGACTTCGGCAGCAGGTACATGCCGCTCAGGAAGAACGTCATCTTCGCGTTGTTCTCCTTGGCGACCTCGCGGAAGTGCGAGAGCTGGTGGTCGTCGCCCTCCAGCGCGCCGTCCCAGGAGAACACCACGAACTGCGGAGGCTTCTCGCCCGGCTTCAGCTTCTGCGGCTTCGGCTGGTTCGGCTGCGGACCGGTGTAGGACGTCGAACCGTCACCGAGGACACGGACCTTGCCGTCCCACTTCTCCTCGGGCTTCCCGCTCGGCTCGGCCCCGTCCTCCGGAACGTTCTTCGCCTTGTCCCGCGTCGGCGCCGAGGCCGACGGGGAGGGGCCCTTGGCGTCGTCGCTCTTGCCGGAGTCGCAGGCCGACAGCCCCAGTGCGAGGGCGGTCACGGTGCCCGCGGCGACCAGAGCCGTCGTGCCCCGCAAGGTCCTTTTCGACAACGTCCTACCCCCTGGCGCCCTCAACAGATGTTCTGGCGCCAAGTATCACAGGTCGCTCGGACAACCCCGCAGGGCCGGGTGATCCGCGACCACCGTGCACGAACCGGGGGCGATCTCCGTGAACCCCGCGTCGCGGACCACCGGCAGACCGCTCCCCGCCAGCCCCGCCCAGGACTCCGCGGCGGCCGTCCGCACGGCCAGCGCGAACCCGTTCTTGCGCCAGGCCTCGCGCTCCGCGTCCGGCAGCGCCCACCACGCGAGCTGCGCGCCGTGCCCGGCCTGCGCCATCGCCTTGCCTGCCGACATCTCCAGCCCGGGGTTCAGCCACAGCACCGGAAGCCCGTCCTCCGGCGCGGCCGGGGGCTCGGCGTCGTCGAGGTCCGTGCCCGACACCTGGAGCTTCGCCAGCTCCTTGGGCCAGCCGTCCAACGGCACAGGCGGGAACACCCGCACCTCGGCTCGGTCACCGGTCACCGCGATGCCCGGCAGCGCCGAGGCCTTCCGCCACTCCGCGCCGCGCGCCCGCCGCACCACCTTGCGGATCCGGGAGTCCTGCCAGTCCCGCACGGCCCGCGCCCACTCGCCGTCCTCGCCGTCGACGGTGCCGGACCGCTCGTCGGACAGCAGCGCGAGCACCGCCCGCGCCGCGGTCTCCAGGGCGTCCGTACGGGCCGGCGGCGCGTCCTTCTCGATCCGCACCACGAGCGGCAGCACGAACTGGGGAGCCTCGTCCCGGGGGTCCACGGAGGCGGTGTCGGAAGCGGTGTCAGCACTGGTCACCCGCCCCAGTCTGCCAGCAGCCCGGGAAGCGCGCGGCAGCGCCCGTTACCGTGACCGCATGAGACTCAGGGGGGTCGGCCGACGCTACGGCCTGCGCGGTCCATGGGTGCTGCGCGACATCGACCTGGAGGTGCCGACGGGCGCCCTGCTGCGCGTCGAAGGAGCCAACGGCAGCGGCAAGTCGACGTTCCTGCGCCTGCTCGCGGGCATCGACGCGCCCAGCGCGGGACGGATCACCGGCCGCCCGCGCACCGCGTACGTGCCCGAACGGTTCCCGGCGGCACTGCCGTTCACCGCGGCCGGATACCTCACCCGGCTCGGCCGTGTCCACGGGCTGGGCCGCTCCGCCGCCGCGCACGGCGCGCGAGAGTGGCTGGAGCACTTCGGGGCGGGTGCACACGCGGGCACGCCACTGTCCGAACTGTCCAAGGGCACCAGCCAGAAGGTCGCCGTCGCCCAGGGCCTCCTCGCCCCGTCCGGCCTGCTGGTCCTCGACGAGGCGTGGACCGGGCTGGACCGCGCCTCCCGCGCCGTGCTCGACGGCGCGGTCGCCGAGCGCGTCGCCGCGGGAGGCACGGTCGTCTTCGTCGACCACGACCCGCGACGGTTGGCGGGGCGGGCGGACACGGTGTTCCGGGTGGCGGCCGGGCGGCTGACGGCGGTGGACGCGCCCGTGCCCGACGGCGACGGCGCCCCGGGCGTACGCACCGAGGTCCACGTGGAGGTGGCCGGACCGCCCGGGGCCCGGCTGCCGGAAACCCTGCCCGGCGCACCGTGCCACGTACCGGTGGCCCCCGGGGCCTTCCGGCTCACCGTGGCCGCCGAGCACTCCGACGCCCTCCTCCACGCCCTGCTCACCGCCGACCCCGCCTGGCACATCCGTACCGTGACGCCCGCGCACCACCGAGGAGAGCCCGGCCGATGACCGCACTGCTCCGCTACCAGGCCGCCCTGCTGCTGCGCTCGCACCGCTGGCTGCCGCCCCTTCTGCTCCACGGCGTCTTCCTGGCCGTCGGCGTGCAGTCCGGCAACCCGGTCCTGGACTCCTTCGGCTGGGCGGCTGCCGCCCAACTGCCGGTGGCCGCCTGGCTCGTACGGGTCTGCGTGACCGACGAGCCCCCGGCCGCGCGGGACTGCGCCGCCGCCGCGGCCGGGCCGTGGCGCGTGCACCTCGCCGCCGTGCTCACCGCCCTGGGCGCCTCGACCGCGCTCGCGGTCGCCGGCACGGCGGTCGTCGCCGCGATCAGCGACCCCCACAGCGCCGACCGCCGAGTGGCCGTCCCCCTGTGGCCCGCCACCGCGGCGGGACTGGTGGCCGCGGTCTCCTGCGCCCTGCTCGGCACGGGCGTCGGCGCCCTGTGCAACCGGCCCCTGCTGCGCAGCACCGCGTGGGCGGTGCCGTCGACCGCGCTCGCCGCGTTCGCGGTGCTGTTCGCCGGGGTGTCGCCCGCGAACGCCGCCGTGACCGGGCTGGTCACCGGCTCCCGCCACGGCACGGTCACGGTGTCGCTGCTGCCTCTCGCCGCGGCCGCGGCACTCGCCGCCGCTGCCGTCGCCGTGGCGTGCGCGCTCAGCTCGCGCCGGACCTGACGACGGCGATGGGCGACCATGGACGCATGAGCGACGACCACAGCGGCAACAGCGACCACAAGGACGGCCCCGGGGCCTTCGCCGGCTGCGTGCACTGCGGCGGGCCCACCGAGCACCCGGCGGAGCGCCCCGGCATCACGCTGTGCCCCGTCTGCGAGTGGCAGGAGGCCCAGCGGACGGCCTGTTCCGGCTGACCGCCCTCAGCGCCCGGCGATCAGATCCGACACCCGGACGAACTCGTAGCCGCGGTCCCGCAGCTCCGGCACGATCTTCCGTACGGCCTCCTCCGTGACCGGCGCCGCGCTGCGGGTGCAGTGCATCACCACGACGGATCCGGGCTTCACTTGGGACAGCACCTGGTTCGCCACCGGGCCCGCCTGCTTGGCGAAGGCGTCACCGCTGATCACGTCCCACTGCACGGCCGTCACCCCGGTGGGGGCGACGGCCCGCAGGACGGTGTCGTTGTAACACCCGCCCGGGAAGCGGAAGTACGGGACCGTGCGCTCCACTCCGGCGCGCTTGAACGCGGCGAACGCGCGCTCCACGTCGTCCCGGGCGGAACCGGGCGCGATGGCGGGCAGGCCGTAGCAGGGCGTGGAGAACGCGTGGTGGGTGTACGAGTGGTTGGCGACCTCGAACAGCGGGTCCGCCCCGATGGCCTTGGCCTGGTCCGGGTACTGGTCCGCCCACTTGCCCGTCATGAAGACGGTCGCGGGCACCTTCAGCCGCCGCAGCGTCGCGATCAGCTCGGGGTTGTCGAACCGCTCCCCGCGGGCCGCCCGCTTGTCCTCGTCGACGGTCATGTCGGCGTCGAAGGTCAGCGCGACCCGTTTGGCGCCGTCGCGCTTGCCGTGCGCGAACACGGGCGTGAGCCCGCCGGGCCCGGCAGGGAGGGTCGGGGCGGCGGAGGAGGGCGCCACGGAGGGAGCCGTACGGTCCGCGGCCGCCGAAGCCACCCCCGAAGCCACCGCTCCGGGCTTCCCGGCCCCACCACACCCCACGAGCCCGCCGCACAGCGCGACACCGACGATGAACCGAACGCTACGACGCAGTGAGAACACGCCGAGCATCCTCTCAGCTCCGGGACGCCGACTTGCGGGCCAGGGCCCGCGACTTCAGCCGGTCCGGGGCGGAGCCCCGGTGACTGCGAGTGGGGCCGACCGGTCGCGGTCGGGAGCAGCGACGGCCCGCGATGACCGCAGGGGGGACCGGCCGGGGCCCAGGGCCGGTGGCGGAATCCTCGGTGAGTGACCACGAGTGGGCACGAATGGGAACGCCCCGCCGCGTCGGGGTCTGGGGGCGGAGCCCCCGTTGATCACAAGGGAGCGACCTGCCGTGGCCGGGGGCTTGGGGCGCAGGCCCTGGTGACCATAAATGGGGCCCCGAGACCGGGCCCGGGGTGGAGCCCCGAGGTCGATCCCGAGGCGCTCCCCGGACCGGGGTCCGGGGCGGAGCCCCGTGAATGGGGGTCTGGGGGTGGAGCCCCCGGGGAACGGAGGCGGCGCGGGTCCCGTCGTGGTCGGGGCCTGGGGGCGGAGCCCCCAGTGGACAGGGAGTGGGGGTGACCCACCGCGTCAATGTGTCCCAGCGACCAGCGGCTTGGCATCGCGTGCCAGCGCCGTCAGCCGGGAAATGGCCCGGAAGTACTTCTTCCGGTAGCCGCCCGACAGCATCTCCGGCCCGAAGAGCTCGTCGAAGGGCCGGCCGGAGGCCAGTACCGGTATCTCCCGGTCGTACAGCCGGTCCGCCAGGACCACCAGCCGCAGCGCCGTCGACTGGTCGGGCACCGGCTCGACACCGGTCAGGCACACCGCCTGGACGGAGTCGCACATCGCGCCGTAGCGGCTCGGGTGGACCTTGGAGAGATGGTCGAGCAGCGAGGGGAAGTCGTCCAGCGAGGCGCCCGGCGTCGCATAAGCCGTACGGGTGACGGCGTCATCGCTGAACGGGGCGGGTGCCTCCGGCAGCCCCCGGTGGCGGTAGTCCTCGCCGTCTATCCGCAGCGGCCGGAAGCGCGAGGACAGGCCCTGGATCTCGCGCAGGAAGTCGGCGGCCGCGAACCGGCCCTCGCCCAGCTTGCCCGGCAGCGTGTTGGAGGTCGCGGCGAGGGCCACGCCCGCGTCCACGAGCTTGCCCAGCAGCGAGGAGACCAGCACCGTGTCACCCGGGTCGTCCAGCTCGAACTCGTCTATGCACAGCAGCCGGTGTCCGCCGAGGGTCTGCACGGTCTGCTGGAAGCCGAGCGCGCCGACGAGATTGGTCAGCTCCACGAACGTGCCGAACGCCTTCTGCTCCGGCGCGGCGGGTGTGGCGTGCCAGAGGGAGGCCAGCAGGTGGGTTTTGCCGACGCCGTAGCCGCCGTCGAGGTAGACGCCGCGCGGGCCGTCGGCGGCGGCGGGCTTCGCCTCGCGCCGGAACCAGCGCCTGCGCCCCCCGCCGGTCGCGCTCGCGCCGCCCAGCCCGGCCGCGAAGCCGCCGAGTATCCGCACGGCCTCCGCCTGGCTGGGCTGCTTGGCGTCCGGTATGTAGTTCTCGAAGCGCACCGAGTCGAAGCGCGGTGGCGGCACCATCTCGGCGACCAGCCGGTCGGCCGGTACCTGCGGGGCGCGTGAGGTCAGGGCGATCGGCGAACCGCCGCCCTGCCCGGCTATCGGGCCGGAGGCGTCGGCCGGGGCCGGGGCTGAAGTGGCTGCCGGGGCTGCTGCGCCGGAAGCGGATGCAGAGGAGGGTGACACAACCGTCCAGCGTAGTCGCTGTCCGCCGGGGGCAGGGCCACGGCGAGGCATGTCACACTGCGGCCTATGCGACGCCTGTTCCCCTCCCCGCTCACCCCCGCCGAAACCGAGGACCGCACCTGGGACCTGGACGAACTGGCCGACGCCTACGCCTACCCCGGCCCGGCGGCCGGGGACACCGCGGCGGCCGGGCGGCCGGGCGGCGCCTGGCTGCGGGCCAACATGGTCTCGTCCCTCGACGGCGCGGCGCACCACGAGGGGCGCTCCCAGCCGCTCTCCTCCGACGCGGACATGCGGATCTTCGGCACGCTGCGGGGCCTCGCGGACGCCGTGGTGGTGGGCGCGGAGACCGTACGGCAGGAGGGCTACCGGCCCGCGCGGGCGCGCGAGGCGTTCGCGGCGCGCCGGGCAGCGCTCGGTCAGGGTCCCGCGCCGGTGATCGCGATCGTGAGCGCCGGTCTCGACCTGGACTTCTCGCTCCCGCTGTTCACCGAGCCGCTGGTGCCGACCCTGGTGCTGACGGGCGAGGACGCCCCGGAGGACCGCGCCGCGGCCGCCCGCGCCGCGGGCGCCGAGGTGGTCGTGGCGGGCGCGGGGCGCCGGGTGGACCCGGAACGGGTGCCGGAGGTGCTGGCGGAACGGGGTCTGACCAGGCTGTTGACCGAAGGCGGGCCACGGCTGCTGGGTCAGTTCGCGGCGGCCGGGGTACTGGACGAGCTGTGTCTGTCGCTGGCCCCGCTGGTGGCCTCGGGCACCTCGCCGCGCATCGCGAGCGGGCCGGCGATGGCGGTGCCGGAACGGTTCGCCCTGGCTTCGGTCATCGAGGAGGCGGGGTTTTTGTTCACGAGGTACCGAAAGGTTTGACAGAAATATCTGACAGAAGGATCTGACAATCGGCGGAATTTTCTGCTCCGGTTACCTCTCCGTGGGCAGAATTGAGTCAGACGCGCCCACACGGGAACGTGATCGGAACAGGCGGGCCCAGGGGGCACGCGCAGGATGGTTTCTGTTGGGCCCGGTGGCCCACGAAGGAGAAGGGCTCCCACCGTGTTCACGAGCGTATTGATGATCGAGCAGCCACTGTCCGCCGCGGACGTCGAGTTCGTGACCACCCTCCACGACGACCAGATGTCCTTCGTCGTCCTGATGCAGCCCAGAGGCGCCGAGGACCGGCTGCTGCGCGCCATCGACGACGTGGCCCTCGGGGAGCTGGAACAGGCCGTCCACGAGGCCGACGAGCCCGAGGGGGAGGCGGCGCGCAGGCCCGCGGCGCTCGCCCTGGAGCACTCGCTCCGCTCGCTCCGCGAGGCGGGCAGCGAGGCCGTGGGCCAGCTCATCGACGGCCACCCGCTGGACCTGCTGCGGTCCGTCGTCGACCAGACCCACGCCGACGAGGTGATCGTGCTGACGGCCCCGCACCTGGTCGAGGAGTTCTTCCACCGCGACTGGGCGTCCCGGGCCCGGCACAAGGTCGGCGTCCCCGTCCTCAAGCTCTACGCGCACGCCGACGAGGAGGACGGGACCGCCGGCGAGGGCTGACCCGGCCCTCGCCGGTCACCGCCCGCGCAGCCGCCCGTCGCCCATCGACAGCACCCGGTCCGCGCGCCCGAGCAGCGCCCGGTCGTGGGTGACCAGGACGGTCGCCGTGCGGTGCCGCCGGGTCACGTCGGCCAGCAGGTCCACGACCCGCTCGCCGCGCTCGTGATCGAGCGCCGACGTCGGCTCGTCCACCAGCAGCACGGACGGGCCGGCGAACAGCGCGCGGGCGATGTTCACGCGCTGCCGCTCGCCCCCGGAGAGCTGGTGCGGGCGGCGCCGCCGCTTCGCCGCGTCCAGCCCGACGGACTCCAGCAGCTCGGCCGCGCGCGGCCGGGCGGCCCGTACGTTCCCGCCCCGGAGGTGCGCCACGGCCAGCAGTTGTTCCTCGGCCGTCAGGGACGGCAGCAGGTTCGGCTGCTGGAACACGATGCCGATCCGCTCGCGCCGCAGCGCCGTGAGCTCCCCGGCGCTCATCCCGGCCGTGTCCCGTCCGGCCACCACCACCCGGCCCGAGTCCGGGCGCAGCAGGGTCGCCGCCACCGCCAGCAGGCTCGACTTCCCCGAGCCGGACGGCCCGACGACTGCCACCAGCTCACCGGGGGCCACGGCCAGGGACACCTCGTCCAGGGCCGTCAGCCGGCGGTCACCATCCGGATAGGTGAGTTCGACAGCTTCCATCGACAGAACAGGAGTGGTGGTCAACGGGACGCTCCCAGCGCGGTCAGCGGATCGACGGAGGTGATGCGGCGGACGGCGAGCGCCGCCCCGGCGAGGCCCAGCAGGACCATCGCCGCCACCGGCACGGCCACCGTGGCCGCGCCCAGCTCGAACGGCACGGCCGCCGCGGCCAGGGCCCCGCCGCCCGCACCGGCCGCGGCACCCAGGGCCGCCCCGGCGAGCAGCACGGCCGCCGCCTGCCCGAGGGCGTCGCGCACCAGATAGCCGCTGCTCGCGCCCACCGCCTTGAGCACGGCGACGTCGGGCCGCCGCTGCACCGTCCACACCGTGAAGAAGGCGCCCACCACCAGCGCGCTCACCACGAACAGGAAGCCCTGCACGAGCTGGAGCGTGCCGTGCTCCGCCGCGTAGCCGTCGATCCCGTCGAGCGCCTCGTCCACCGGGACCGCCTTCGTGGTCCCGGCGACGGCGCCCGCCGGCCCGCCCGAACCGGTGACGGCGAGCACGCTCGGCTGCCGCTGGTGGCTGACGGCCTGCCAGGACGGGAGCGTGGTCCACACGCTGGGCGCGTGGCCGTAACCGCGGTCGGCGGTGATGCCGGAGACCGTCAGCTCCTCGGTACCGAGGGTGACCCGGTCGCCCACCCGGATGCCGCCCTCGCGTGCCACCCGCTCGCCCACGGCCAGTTGGCCGTCCCCGGGCGCCGCTCCGGTCACCAGGGCGGGGCGCAGCCGGGCGGACGTGCCGAACGCGCTCACCGACGACGCCTTGCCGTGCGCCGTCAGCCGGGTCATCGCCACCCCGAGGGGCTCGGCGGACGCCACGCCCGGCGCCTCCCGCCACGCCCGGAGCTGCCGCCCGTCGACCGTGCTGTTGCCGAACGACACCTCCGGCTCCGCCCCGGGGGGCGCGCCGAAGACGATCCGGTCCACCGGCAGGCCCGCGACGGCCGACGACGCCTCGCGGGCCAGCCCGCCGGTCAGACCGTAGAGGAAGACCACCAGTGTGGTGATGAGCGCGACGACCGTGCCCATGAGGGCGAACCGCCCTCTGGCGAAACGGATGTCACGGAGCGCGACGAACAACGGAACCCTCCCGGGGCTCTGAACGGGATGCCCCCAACCCTCCCGCGCGCGGGCCGCGCCGCCATCAGGGCAAGGAGTGGTCCCCGGCCCGTCCGTCCGGTGCACCCGGAAATCAATCGAACGGTTGATGGCCCACGTGGACGGAGGCCATCGACCGGAGCCGTACGCTCGATGGGGTGAGACCGAGCAGCAGCCCCACCCCCGACGCGCCCCCCGTACGCGCTCACACGCGTGCGCACCCGGCCCCCGACGCCCCGGTGCTGCGCTCGGTCCGGCTCGCGCTGCACGGGGCGTTCTACGCGCTGCTCGCTGTCGCCCTCGCGCCTGCTGCCGTCGGGGCGAAGCCTCTGACCCTGCTCGTGCCCGGTCTCGCGCTGGCCGCCGTCTACGGCTTCGGCGCCGCCCACCGGGCGCCGCACGAGGACGGCACGGATCACCGTCGCGGCACGGCGGAAGGCACCGCAGAAGGCACGGCGGCAGGAGCGACGGAGGGCCCACCAGGAGGCGCGCCGAGGGACACGGCGGACACGGTCCGTACGGGCCGCGCGAGCGGCCTGCTGTGGCTCGCCGCCGTCACCGCCCTGTGGCTCGTGCTCCTCGCGCAGGACCACGGGTTCAGCTACGTCGCCTTCCCGCTGTTCTTCCACTTCCTGCACGCGCTGCCGGTCCGCTGGTCCCTGCCCGCCGTCGCGGCCGCCACCGCCGCGGTCGTCACGGCCCAGGCCACCACGCCCGGCGGGCTCACCCCCGCGAAGGTGATCGGACCGGTCGCCGGGGCCGCGGTCGCCGTCCTCACCGCCTACGGCTACGCCGCGCTCTACCGCGAGACCCGCCGCCGCCAGCGCCTGATCGACGACCTCGTACGGACCCGCGACGAGCTCGCCGCGGCCCAGCGCGAGGCCGGGCGGCTCGCCGAACGGCAGCGGCTCGCCCGCGAGATCCACGACACCCTCGCCCAAGGGCTCTCCAGCATCGTCCTGCTCGCCCGCGCCGCCGAGACCGCCGCCCCCGAGACGGCACGCGCGCGCGTACGCGAGATCGGCCGGACGGCCTCCGACAACCTCGCCGAGGCCCGCCGCTTCGTCCAGGCCCTCACCCCGCCCGCCCTGGAGGACACGCCACTCCCCGAGGCACTGCGCCGCGTCACCGCGCGGACCGTCCCCACCGCCGCCTTCCACCTCGACGGCGAGCCCCGCGCGCTGCCCGTCGAGAGCGAGGTGGCCCTGCTGCGCCTCACCCAGGAGGCGCTCGCCAACGTCGCCCGCCACGCGCGCGCCGACCGCGCCGCCGTGACCCTCGCCTACCTCGACGGCGAGGTCACCCTCGACATCTACGACGACGGCGTCGGCTTCACCCCGGGCACCGGGCCCGCCGACGGGCGCAGGACCTTCGGCCTGCACGGCATGCGCGAGCGCATCGCCGAGCTCGGCGGCACGCTCACCGTCGAGTCCGCGCCGGGCGAGGGCACCGCCGTCGCCGCCACGCTGCCCGTACGGGCGCGCGGGACCGCCGGGGCGGGTGCCGCGTGATCCGCGTCCTCCTGGTCGACGACCACCCCGTGGTCCGGCGGGGCCTGCGCGCCATGGTCGACGAGCTGCCCGAGGTGACGGCCGTCGGCGAGGCCGCCGACGGCGCCGAGGCACTGCGCCTGCTCGACGGCGGGGCCCGGCCCGACGTCGTCCTGATGGACCTCCAGATGGGCGCCGGGATGCACGGCGTCGAGGCCACCCGCCGCATCACCGCCCTGCCCGACCCGCCCGCCGTACTGATCCTCACCACCTACAGCACCGACGCCGACATCCTCGCCGCCGTCGAGGCCGGGGCCACCGGCTACCTCCTCAAGGACGCGCCGCCGGAGGACGTGGCCGCGGCGGTCCACGCCGCCGCCCGCGGCGAGACCGTCCTCGCCCCGCCCGTCGCCGCCCGCCTCCTCGGCCGGGTGCGCGCCGGACGGCCCGCCCTGTCGCCCCGGGAGACCGAGATCCTCGGGCTCCTCGCCGAGGGCCTCGCCAACAGACAGATCTCCCGGCGCCTGTTCATCAGCGAGGCCACGGTGAAGACCCACCTCGTGCACATCTACGGAAAGCTCGGCGTGGACAGCCGCACCGCCGCCATCGCCGCGGGCCTGGCGGCGGGCCTGATCCGCCCGGTATGACGGATATGGGGCGGCCGTGGGACGGGCTGTCGGCGCCGGGTGCAACAATCGGGCCAGCAGTTCCACCAGGACCCGACCCCCAGGGAGCACCGCACATGGCACCGGCCGTCCCCACGACGATGGACCGACCGCACTTCATCGGCATCGGCGGCGCCGGCATGTCGGGCATCGCGAAGATCCTCGCGCAGCGCGGCGCGCGCGTCGCGGGCAGCGACGCCAAGGAGTCCGCGACCGCCGAGGCGCTGCGCGCCCTGGGCGCGACGGTGCACATCGGGCACGCCGCGGACCACCTCGCGGAGGACGCCACCTGCGTCGTCGTCTCCAGCGCCATCCGGGCCGACAACCCCGAGCTGGCGGCCGCCGCCGAGCGCGGCATCCCCGTCGTGCACCGCTCCGACGCGCTCGCCCGCCTGATGGACGGCCTGCGCCCGATCGCCGTCGCCGGCACGCACGGCAAGACGACCACGACCTCGATGCTCGCGGTCTCCCTCGACGCCCTCGGCCTCGACCCGTCGTACGCCATCGGCGGCGACCTCGACGCCCCCGGCTCCAACGCCCGGCACGGCGCGGGCGAGATCTTCGTGGCGGAGGCGGACGAGAGCGACCGCAGCTTCCACAAGTACGCGCCCGAGGTCGCGATCATTCTCAACGTGGAGCTGGACCACCACGCGAACTACGCGTCGATGGACGAGATCTACGAGTCGTTCGAGACCTTCGTCGGCCGGATCCGCCCCGGCGGCACCCTCGTCGTCTCCGCCGACCAGGCGGGCGCCCGCGAGCTGACGGAGCGCATCTCCGGCCGCCACGACATCGAGGTCGTCACCTACGGCGAGTCCGAGGACGCGGACGTCCGTGTCCTCAAGGTCAACCCGCGCGGCCTGAGCAGCGAGGTCACCGTCCTCATCAACGGCAAGATGCTCACCTTCACGGTGTCCGTCCCCGGCCGCCACTACGCGCACAACGCCGTCGCCGCCCTCGCCGCGGGCGTCGCCCTCGGCCTCCCGCTGCACAACCTGGCCTCCGCGCTCGGCAAGTACACCGGCGTCAAGCGCCGCCTCCAGCTCAAGGGCGAGGCCAACGGCGTCCAGGTCATCGACTCCTACGCCCACCACCCCACCGAGATGACCGCCGACCTGGAGGCCATCCGGGGCGCCGCGCGGGACTCCCGCATCCTCGTCGTCTTCCAGCCGCACCTCTTCAGCCGCACCCAGGAGCTGGGCACCGAGATGGGCGAGTCGCTCGCCCTCGCGGACTCCTCCGTCGTCCTGGACATCTACCCGGCCCGCGAGGACCCGATCCCCGGCATCACCAGCACCCTGATCATCGACGCGGCGCGCGAGCGCGGCGCCGACGTCCGCCCCGAGCACGACATGGCCGCCGTGCCCGACGTGATCGCGGGAATGGCCCGGCCCGGTGATCTCGTTCTCACCATGGGCGCCGGCGATGTGACCGACCTCGGTCCGCGCATCCTGGCCCGCCTGGAGAGCTGACCGAACTGCCCGGAAGGGGCGAGATGTCGTACGAGGTCGAGAAGCCGGACGAGCAGTGGCGCGCGGAACTGACCCCGGCGGAGTACCAGGTGCTCCGCCAGGCCGGCACCGAGCCCGCCTTCCGCGGTGAGTACACCGACACCACGACGGCCGGGGTCTACTCCTGCCGGGCCTGCGGGTCGGAGCTGTTCCGCTCCACGGAGAAGTTCGCCAGCCACTGCGGCTGGCCCAGCTTCTACGACCCGAAGGACTCCGATGCGGTCGAGCTGATCGAGGACCGCTCGCACGGGATGCTCCGCACCGAGGTCCGCTGCGCCCGGTGCGGCTCCCACCTGGGGCACGTCTTCGAGGGCGAGGGGTATCCCACGCCCACGGACCAGCGCTACTGCATCAACTCCATCTCGCTCCGCCTGGAGCCGGCGGCGGACTGAGCGGGCCGCTCCCGAACCGCCGCACGGGGGCCGCCCTCCCGCTCGGCGCGGTACGACGGCGGCAGCCGCGGGTGCCGTCCGCGTCCGGAGGACCGACCGGCCGCGATCCCGCTCGGCGCCCTGGCCGCAGCGGCGGGCGGGGTCAGCCGTACCGCAGCACGGCCGCCGATTCGGGTGCCAGGCGCAGCACCCCGTCCGCGCCCGGCAGGTCCACCGGGCGCCACGCCGCCAGGAGTTCGGCGGGCCGCGCGGCCGTGCCGAGCGGGATCGCGGCCTGGCGGCCGGTCGGGTTGACGGCGACGCACAGCGACCCCCGCCGCAGCACGGTGGTGAGGTCGTCGGCGACGGTGACGTCCGTCGCGGCGAGCGGCGCCCGCGCCAGGTCCCGCTCGCCGCGCCGCAGCGCGATCAGCCGCCGGTGCCAGGCGAGCAGCGCCGCGTGCGGCTCGCGCCCCGGTTCCGTCCAGTCCAGGCAGGAGCGGGCGCGGGTGGCCGGGTCCTGCGGGTCCGGGACGTCCTCCGCCGCCCAGCCGTGCGCGGCGAACTCGCGCCGCCGCCCCGCCCGTACCGCCTCCGCCAGCCCCGGGTCCGTGTGGTCGGTGAAGAACTGCCAGGGCGTGCGCGCACCCCACTCCTCGCCCATGAAGAGCATCGGGGTGAACGGCGCGCACAGCACCAGCGCGGCGGCGCACGCCAGCAGCCCGGGGGAGAGGCGGGCCGACAGCCGGTCCCCCGGCGCCCGGTTGCCGATCTGGTCGTGGTTCTGCGCGTAGCCGACGAGGCGGTACGCGGGTGTGGCCGCCGGGTCGAGGGGCCGGCCCCACAGGCGGCCGCGGAAGGAGGAGTACGTGCCGTCGTGGAAGAAGCCACCGGTCAGCGTCTTGGCCAGGGCGTGCGCCGGATCGGCCGCGAAGTCGCCGTAGTACCCCTGGGCCTCGCCCGTCAGCAGCGTGTGCAGGGCGTGATGGAAGTCGTCGTTCCACTGCGCGTGGACGCCGTGTCCGCCCGCCTCGCGCGGGGTGACGGTGACCGGGTCGTTCAGATCGGACTCGGCGATCAGCAGGAGCGGCCGCCCCAGCCGCCCGGCCAGCCCGTCCACGGCGGCCGACAGCTCGGCGAGGAAGTGCGGCGTCCGGGTGCCGGCCAGCGCGTGCACCGCGTCCAGCCGCAGCCCGTCGAGCCCGTAGTCGCGCAGCCAGGCCAGGGCACTGCCCGTCAGATACGCGCGGACCTCGTCGGAACCGGCGGCGTCGAGATTGACGGCCGCGCCCCACGGCGTGTGGTGGGTGCCGGTGAAGTACGGGCCGAACGACGGCAGATGGTTGCCGGACGGCCCCAGGTGGTTGTGCACCACGTCGAGGAGGACGCCCAGGCCCAGCCCGTGTGCCGCGTCCACGAAGCGCCGCAGGCCCGCCGGGCCGCCGTACGGCTCGTGCACCGCCCACAAGGACACCCCGTCGTACCCCCAGCCGTGCCTGCCCGGGAACGGGCACACCGGCATCAGCTCCACATGGGTGACCCCCAGGTCCGCCAGGTGCGGCAGCCGCTCCACGGCCGCGTCGAACGTGCCGTCCCGGGTGAACGTGCCGACGTGCAGCTCGTAGAGGACCGCTTCCGGCAGCCGCACGCCCGGCCCGTCCCGCAGCGCCGGGAAGGCGGCGAAGTCGACGACGGCGCTGAGCCCGTCCGGGCCGTCCGGCTGGCGGCGCGAGCGCGGGTCCGGCAGCACCGGCCCGCCATCCGGCGCGAAGCCGTAGCGCGTGCCGTCCGCGGCGGGGGCCGCGCACCGCCACCAGCCGGGGCGGGCCGGGTCCCGCTCCATCGCGTACCCGGCACCGTCCGCGCACAGCGCGACCCGGCCGGCCTCCGGCGCCCACACCTCGAACAGCACTGACGGCTCCCCTCGACGGCGATGCTGCCCATGGTGCCCGGAACGGCTACGGCACGAGGTCGATCTGCTCCTGGGCGACCGGGTAGCCCGCCTTCGCGAAATTGGCCGCCATGGGGAAGTTGCCCTGGTCCGTCGCCCCGGCGATCCGGGTGGCGCCCTCCGCCACCAGGTCGTGGGTGCACTCGACGAGCAGGTCGTACGCGTAGCCGTGCCCGCGCTGCTCGGGGACGACGCCGATGTAGCCCACGCACGGCCCCGTGGGGTTGTGCGCGGGAATCTGGATGCCGACGACCTCCCCGCCGGGCGTGTACGCGAGCTTCCACCACGCGCGCGGCGACGGCAGCCACTCCAGGAAGCCCATCAGGTCGTCGAGCGCGGCCTGCGGCCCGCCCTCCTCCAGGGCCTTGCGGTCGTGCGCGTCGAGCGTGCCCTCGAACACGCGGCGCACCACGTCCCGCAGGACACCGTCGTCGGGCTCCGGCCGGAACTCCAGCCGCCCGGGGCGCTCCGGCAGCCCGCAGTCGCTCGTCCACACATAGCGGTAACGCTCGACCAGCCGCCGCATCCCGGCGGCCTCTGCGGCCGCGACCCGGGCCTCGGCGGCGGCCCGTATCTCCGGGCGCTCCCGCCAGCCCGGCGGCACCATGATGCTGTACTCGGCGGACAGCGGGGCCGTGCGCAGCAACAGCGCGGCGGCCTCCGCCTCGCCGTCGGCGAAGTCGAACCAGTCGAGGCGCACGGGCGTCTCGTCGCCCGGCGCGCCCCACCAGGCGGCACGGGCCACGACCTTGTCGTCGCGCAGCGCGACCCAGGTCCACTCGGGGCGGTAGTCACCGCCTTCGTGCACCGGCACGTAGCGGTGGCCGAAGGCGGCCCGGCCGACGAGGCCGGGGTCCTGCAGGGAAGCGAAAAGAGCGGTGTCGCGCTCGGTGAGCGCGCGGACGACCGGCTCGGTCATAAAGGAGGGTCCCTTCGATGGACGGCCCCGGCACCGTAGGCGTGCCGAACGCGCCGCGTCCAGCGCTTTTCCCGTCCACCCGGACCGACCGCCCGGACCGACCGCCCGACCGCCCGGACCGACCGCCCGGACCGACCGCTCACTCCCGCACCAGAAGCGCCACCGGCCAGTCGTCCAGCAGCTCCGGCAACGGCACCCCGCCCTCGTATTGACGGTCCGTCAGCAGCTCGTGCCACGGGCCGGTTCCGGGCAGTTCCAGGGCCGTTCCGCGCCAGCCTCCGGCCGCGGCCAGGCGGGCGGGGAGCCTGGTGGCCGCGGCGATCACCCGGCCCGAGCGGACGAAGGCCGTGCAGTGCTCGGCGGCCGGGCCGGCGGCGGGCAGCGGCTCGTACGACGCGCCGGTGCCGAACCAGCCGGGGTGCGCGCGCCGCAGCCGCAGCGCCGCGCGGGTCAGCCGCAGCTTCTCCGCGGACAGCCCGGCGCGCCCCTCCTCGGGCTCTTCTCCGCCGGGCTCCTCGTCGGGGAAGGACGGCGGTTGCCGGTTGTCCGGGTCGACCAGGGCGGTGTAGACGCGCTCGGTGCCCATGTAGAGGTCCGGCACGCCGGGCATCGTCAGGTGCAGCAGGGCCGCGCCGAGCGTGTGGGCCCGTACGGAGGGCGCCACCGCGTCCTCCAGCGGCGCGAACGCGACCTGGGCGGGCGGCCCGCCGGGGCCCGCCGCGACATAGGCCCGCACGGCCTCCTCGTACGCCGCGTCGGGCTCGGTCCAGGTGGTGCGGAGCGCGGCCTCCCGCACGCTCTTGAGCACCGCCGGGACCAGCCGTCCGGCGTCGGGTGCGCCCAGCCCGAAGGCGCTCTGCCAGGCCAGCCACGCCACGTGCGGGTCGGGCGCCGGGGCGCCCGCCGCCACACGGTCCATCAGTTCGGCCCAGCGGCGCGGGTGTTCGGTGAGCGCGGCGATCCGGGCCCGCGCGTCGGCGCTGCGCTTGGTGTCGTGGGTGGACAGGACGGTCCCGGTGGCGGGCCAGTCGCGCTGGATCCGGGCGCAGTAGGCGTGGAAGTCCGCCGGCGCGACCGCGGGCCTGCCGGGGGCTCCGCCGACCTCCGTGGCGGACAGCAGCGGCGCGTACCGGTAGAAGGCCGTGTCCTCGACGGACTTGGCGCGCAGCGCGGTCGCCGTCTGCGCGAACCGCGCGCAGAAGTCCCGGTGGTCGGGACCGTCCCCGAGGCGCCCCAGGGCCGCGTCCCGGACGACCTCGACCGCCTGCGCCTCCTCGGGCGTGGCGAAGGCCGTACGCGCCCCCTGGGCGGCCTCGTCGAGCAGTCCGGCGTCCATGGGCGTGACGGGCCGCCCCGGCACGGCGTACGGCCGGTAGACGGGCAGCCGGACGAGGATCTCGCACAGGGCGGTGCGCAGCGCCCAGGGCGCGTGGTCGCGCAGCCGGTGCGCGCCCTCGCAGACCCGGACGGCGCCGCGCACCAGCCGCTCGACCTCGGCGGCGAGTTCGTGGCTGACCACCTTGTAGGCGGCGCGGCGCACGGTCGCGGGCCAGTCGCCGCCGCGGTCCTGCGGCAGGCCGGTGAACGCGCGGTACACCGCGCCGAGCTCCGCCGCGCCCTCCGGGTCGGTGAAGAGGCCGTCGAGGTGGCGCAGGGCGTCGTAGCCGGTCGTCCCGGCGACGGGCCAGTCGGCGGGCAGCCGTTCGTCGCCGCTGAGGATCTTCTCGACCACCGTCCACCGGCCGCGCGTGGCCGCGGCGAGCCCGCGGAGGTAACCGGCCGGGTCGGCGAGGCCGTCGGGGTGGTCGACGCGCAGCCCGTCGGCCACCCCGTCGCGCAGCAGCTCCAGCACCTTGGCGTGGGTGGCGGCGAACACCCCGGGGTCCTCCACCCGGACCGCGATCAGCTCGGAGACGGTGAAGAAGCGCCGGTAGTTCAGCTCGGTCCGGGCCAGCCGCCACCAGGCGGGCCGGTACCACTGCGCGTCCAGCAGCTCGGGCAGCGGCAGCCGCTCGGAGCCGGGCCGCAGGGGGAAGGCATGGTCGCGGTAGCGGAGCAGGCCGTCCGCCACGGTGAAGTGCTCCAGTTCGTCGCCCAGCCGCCCGGCGAGCACGGGCAGCAGCACCTTCCCGCCGTGCTCGGACCAGTCGATGTCGAACCAGCGGGCGTACGGGGAGACGGGCCCGTCCCGCAGGACCTCCCACAGCGGGCCGTTGAGCCGTACGGGCGCGGGCACCGCCATGTGGTTCGGGACGATGTCGAGGATCAGCCCGAGCCCGTGCGACCGGGCGGTGCGGGACAGGGCGCGCAGCCCCTCCTCCCCGCCGAGCTCCGCCCGCACGGCCCCGTGGTCGACGACGTCGTAGCCGTGGGTGGAGCCCGGCACGGCCTCCAGCACGGGCGACAGATGCAGGTGCGACACCCCGAGGGAGGCGAGGCGGGGCACGGCGCGCTCGGCGGCCCGGAAGGGGAAGCCGGGCTGCAGCTGGAGCCGGTAGGTGGCGGTCGGCGGCACGCTCTCGAGCATCATGGGAACGTACGTACCCACAACGGGCGGGCTTGCCGCAGCGACTACGCCGGACGTTGGCGACTACGCCGGGCGTTGCAGCACGACCAGGCTGCGGTCCGTCAGGGTCACACGGTCGGCCGCCCGGACCTTCGGGCCGTCCGTCACCACGCCCTCGGGGCGCGCGGTGTCCACCACGAGCTGCCACTGCCTGCCGTGGTTCACCGGAACGGTGAATTCGAGCGGCTCGTGGTGCGCGTTGAACATCAGCAGGAACGAGTCGTCGGTGACCGGCTCCCCCCGGGGGCCGGGTTCGGAGATCGCGCTGCCGTTGAGGAAGACCGTCAGCGACTTCGCGTGGGACGCGTGCCAGTCGTCGTCCCGCATCTCCTCGCCCTCGCAGGTGAACCACGCGATGTCCGACAGCTCGTCGTGCGTCCCCTGCACCGGCCTGCCGTGGAAGAAGCGCCGCCGCCGCAGCACGGGGTGGTCGCGGCGGAGCCACACCATGGCGCGGGTGAAGGCCAGCATCCGGCGGGCCCGCTCGGAGGAGCCGTCGGACGGGTGCGGCCAGCGCACCCAGGAGACCTCGTTGTCCTGGCAGTAGGCGTTGTTGTTGCCCTGCTGCCCGCGCGCGAACTCGTCCCCGTGGCTGAGCATCGGCACGCCCTGCGAGACGAGGAGGGTGGCGACGAAGTTCCGCATCTGCCGCTCGCGCAGGGCGAGCACCCCGGGGTCGTCGGTGTCGCCCTCGGCGCCGCAGTTCCAGGACCGGTTGTAGCTCTCGCCGTCCCGGTTCTGCTCGCCGTTGGCCTCGTTGTGCTTCTCGTTGTACGCCACCAGGTCGTGCAGGGTGAAGCCGTCGTGGCAGGTGACGAAGTTGATGGAGGCCAGGGGCCGCCTGCCGTCGCCCTGGTACAGGTCGGACGAGCCGGTCAGCCGGGAGCCGAACTCGGCCAGGGTCGCGGGCTCGCCGCGCCACAGATCCCGCGCGGTGTCCCGGAATTTGCCGTTCCATTCGGCCCACAGGGGAGGAAAGTTCCCCACCTGATAGCCGCCCTCCCCGACGTCCCAGGGCTCCGCGATCAGCTTCACCTGGCTGACGACGGGATCCTGCTGCACCAGGTCGAAGAAGGACGACAGCCGGTCCACCTCGTGGAACTGCCGGGCCAGCGTCGCCGCCAGGTCGAACCGGAAACCGTCCACCCGCATCTCGGTCACCCAGTAGCGCAGCGAGTCCATGATGAGCTGCAGCACGTGCGGACTGCGCATCAGCAGGGAGTTCCCGGTGCCGGTGGTGTCCATGTAGTAGCGCGGGTCGTCCGCCAGCCGGTAGTACGAGGCGTTGTCCAGGCCCCGGAAGGAGAGCGTGGGCCCCAGGTGGTTGCCCTCCGCCGTGTGGTTGTAGACGACGTCGAGGACGACCTCGATGCCCGCCGCGTGCAGCGCCCGCACGGCCGACTTGAACTCCAGCACCTGCTGCCCGCGGTCGCCCCAGGAGGCGTACGCGTTGTGCGGGGCGAAGAAGCCGATGGTGTTGTACCCCCAGTAGTTGGCCAGCCCCACGTCCGACAGCCGGTGGTCGTTGACGAACTGATGGACCGGCATCAGCTCGATCGCGGTGACGCCCAGCTCCGTCAGATGCTCGATGACCGCCGGGTGGGCCAGCGCCGCGTACGTCCCGCGCACCTCGTCCGGCAGCGCCGGGTGGCGCATCGTCAGACCCTTGACATGCGCCTCGTAGATCACCGTGCGGTGGTAGTCGGTGCGCGGCGGCCGGTCGTCGCCCCAGTCGAAATACGGATTGACCACGACCGAGGTCATCATGTGCGGGGCGGAGTCCATGTCGTTGCGCTTCTCCGGCCGCCCGAAGTGGTAGCCGTAGACCGCCTCGCTCCACTCGACGGAACCGCTCACCGCCCGTGCGTAGGGGTCCAGCAGCAGTTTGGCGGAGTTGCAGCGCAGCCCCCGGTCCGGGGCGTACGGGCCGTGCGCCCGGAAGCCGTACCGCTGGCCCGGCATGATGCCCGGCAGGTAGGCGTGGCGGACGAACGCGTCGCTCTCGCGGAGCTCCACCGCCGTCTCCGAGCCGTCGTCGTGCAGCAGGCACAGCTCGATCCGCTCGGCGGCCTCGGAGAAGACCGCGAAGTTGGTGCCGGCGCCGTCGTACGTGGCGCCGAGGGGGTACGCCTGTCCCGGCCAGACCTGCATGAGTCGACTCTTCCAGTTTTCTGAAGGTTCCTGAGGTTTCTCGACGGTTCTTGACGGCTCATCGGGTTCGCCACGGGCGCCCCGAGTTCCCGCCCGCGACTGTCGGCCGAGGCCCCGTACGGAGCCGGACCGGCATCTTCGTCCAACCACGGTCGCCGAGCCGCCCTTTCGCCAGATCTTCCCCAAAAGGAGCGCAACCACGACGCTCTTCGGCTCGTCCAACCGGGTGACCTCCCGGTGCCGGAACCGGAGCGGGGCTACGCCGGGGCGGGCCACGCGTCCGGCCGCGCCCGGCGCCCCGCGGGCCCGTGAGAGGCCCCCGCGCGCCTCGCGCCCTATGAAACGGCTCACTCCTCGCGCGCCGCCCGGGCGCAACACGCACCCGGAACGCGAGAGTTGGCGGGAGGCCGGTCGTGTCCGGGTGCAGCGCCTCCCGCCCGCGCAGTAGTCTGCCTTGATCGTTGGACGGGGGCGGAAGGCGGTGCACTGGTGAGCTCGGGCGGGCTGGAGCTGCCCCCTGGAGAGGGAATTCCAGGGGTTGACGGTTCGGCCGACACACCACCCGGCGCGGTCTCCGTGGCGCGCCCCGTGGAGATCGGGGCGGCCCTGGACTGGGACGCGGAGGCGTGGAGCGAGGTCCGCACCCGCGCCCGGCGGGCCGGGCGGGCCTACATCTGGCTGAACCTGGTGGAGCAGCGGCTGCGCGCCGTCGTCGCCGCCGTGCTGCGGCCGGTCTACGAGCCGGTGCACGGCGAGGACGAATGGGTCGTCGCCGCGGCGGGCCCGGCCGGGCAGGAGTGGGTCCAGCGGGCCGTGGCGGTACGGGAGGTGAGCCGCCGCAAGGGCTATCTGCTGGACCCGGCCGACGACAACGTCCTCAGCTTCCTCACCCTCCCGCAGCTGCGGGAGCTGCTCGTCCAGCACTGGCCGTGCTTCGAGCCGTACCTCGACGACCGGCGCGAGCTCGAACTGGCACTGGACGAGCTGGAGGTGACGCGCAACGTCGTCTCCCGCAACCGCGCACTCTCCGAGACCGTCCTCGCCCAGGCCGAACGGGCCTCGGCGCGGCTGCTGAACATCCTCGGCGGCGGCACCGGCGCGGGCAGCCCGTCGGCCGACCGGCTGCCCATCGACGCCGTCGAGGACCTCGTGGGCGACCGCTACGCCGACGTCGTGGGCGTCCACCCCGACCGGGTGCGGCTCCAGCGGCAGCTGCCCGTGGAGGACCTCTTCGGCAGCGCCCGCCGCCTCGACGCGGTGGGCATAGGCCTGAACCTCCTCGTGCAGAACTACTCGGGGAGGCGACTCGTCCGGCTCGCCGAGGCCGGCTGCCGGGCCCGGCTGCTCTTCCTCAACCCCGCCAGCAGCGCGGTGCGCCGCCGGGAGCGGGAGCTGGGCATCAAGAAGGGCGAGATGAGCCGGTCCGTCGAGATGAACATCATGCACATGCGGCGGGTCCGGGACCGGCTCCGGGACACCGCGGCCTTCGAGATCCGGGTCTTCGACGAGACGCCGCGCTTCACCGCCTACCTCGTCAACGGCGACGGCTCGGACGGGCTGGCCGTGGTCCAGTCGTACCTCCGCAAGGCGCGCGGCATGGAGGCGCCGGTGCTGGTACTGCGCGGCGGGGGCGTCGTGGTGCGGGAGGGCCGGGAACCGGAACACGGTCTCTTCGAGACCTACCGCGAGGAATTCGAAAGCGTCTGGCTGGATTCGCGCCCCGTGTCCTGATATGTCCGGCACGACGGGGTACGGGAAGTGACGGCTCGTGGGGGCGCTGTCAGTGGTCCGTGCGACGCTGGGGACCAGTCGGGGGAAGCACCACGAAGGGGGACCGCGATGGGGTGGCACCACGAGCCGCTGATCGGCTTCGACCTGGAGACCACGGGCACGGACCCGGCGGAGGCGAGGATCGTCACGGCGGCCGTCGTCGAGACCAAGGGCGGTGAGCCGGTCGGCCGCCGGGAATGGCTGGCCGATCCCGGCGTCCCCGTCCCGGCGGAGGCCGCGGCCGTCCACGGCATCACGACCGAGCGCGCCGCGCTGGGCAGGCCCGCCCGCGAGGTGGTCGAGGAGGTGGCGGACGCCCTCGCCGCCCACTGGTCGGCGGGCGCCCCCGTCGTCGCCTACAACGCCTGCTTCGATCTCTCCCTGCTGGCCGCGGAGTTGCGGCGGCACGGGCTGCGCCCGCTCGGCGAGCGCCTCGGGGAGGCGGCCCCGGGCCGCGCCACGGGCCCGGTCGTCGACCCGTACACGATGGACCGCGCCGTCGACCGCTACCGCAAGGGCAAGCGCACCCTGGAGGCGGTCTGCCGGGAGTACGGGGTGGCCCTCGACGGCGCCCACGAGGCCGGCGCGGACGCGCTCGCGGCGGTCCGGGTCGCGTGCGCGCTCGCCGAGCGGTATCCCCGCATAGCCGACGCGTCCCTGTGGGAGCTCCATGACGACCAGGTGCGCTGGTACGCGGACTGGGCCACGGACTTCGAGAAGTGGCTCCGCCGCAAGGGCGACGCGGACGCGGTGGTGGACCCCCGCTGGCCCTTGCGCTGACGAGTCCGGGAAGGCCGGCCGTCGTGCCCCGTGGGGGTGGGGAACGACGGCCGGCCGGAGCCGGGCCCGGTGTGTCAGCGGGTTACTGAACGACCTTCAGCAGCTTGTTGGGCGTGCCCGGACCCGGGTTGGAGATCTTGTCCGGTGTCGCACCCTGGACGAGCGCGGCCGAGACCTGCTCGGGGGTGGCGTCCTTGTGGCCGCTCAGGTAGATCGCGGCGGCACCGGTGACGTGCGGGGTCGCCATGGACGTACCGGAGATGGTCCTGGTCCCGGAGTCGCTGTCGTTCCAGTCGGAGGTGATGTCCGAGCCGGGTGCGTACAGCTTGACGGCGCTGCCGTAGTTGGAGAAGTCGGACTGCTGGTCGTCCTTGGTGGAGGAGGCGACGGTGATGGCCTCCTTGACCCGGGCCGGGGAGCCCTGGCCGGCGTCGGTGGACTCGTTGCCCGCCGCCACGGCGAAGGTGACGCCGGAGGCGATGGCCTTCTGCACGGCGGCGTCCAGGGCCTCGTCCGCGCCGCCGCCGAGACTCATATTGGCGACCGAGGGGCCCTTGTGGTTCTTGGTGACCCAGTCGATACCCGCGACGACCTGCTCGGTGGTGCCCGAGCCCTCCGCGTTCAGCACCCGAACGGCCACGATCTTCGCCTTCTTGGCGACGCCGTGTTCGGTCCCGGCGATGGTGCCCGCGACGTGGGTGCCGTGGCCGTTGCCGTCGTCGGCGTTGTCGTTGTTGTCGACGGCGTTGAAGCCGTAGGAGGCGCGCCCGCCGAAGTCCTTGTGGCTGATGCGCACGCCGGTGTCGATGACATACGCGGTGACGCCCTCACCCGCGCTGTCCGGGTAGGTGTACTTGCCGTCGCCCTTGGTCTCGGTCTGGTCGATGCGGTCCAGACCCCAGGAGGGCGGGTTCTCCTGGGTGGCGCTGGCGCTGAAGCGGTGGTTCTGGACGACCTTGGCGACAGCCGGGTCGGCGGCGAGCCGCTTGGCCTCGGTGGCGTCGAGGCCGCTGGCGGAGAAGCCGTGGACGGCGGAGTCGTAGGTGCGGTTGAGCTTGCCGCCGTAACGTGCGGCGAGGTCCTTGCCCTTCGCCGCGACGGACTTGGCTCCGGTGCCCTGGGCGCTCGCACCGTCCTTCAGCAGGACGATGTAGCTGCCGTCGACCGAGCCCTTGGCCCCGGCACCGTAGACCGTGCCTTCGGCGGGGGCGGGCGCGGCGCCTGCGGGCAGGGTCAGCACCGTGACTCCTGCCGTGACGGCGGCCGCGGCGGATATCGCCAGTACGAGCCGTCGCTTGCCGGCGCGCTTGTGTGTTGCCATGACGAGGGTTCCTCCTCATGCGTATGTGGGGGGGGATTGCGCGTGGGGCGCAATGGCCCGGAGCGGCGGAAGGTGTCACTCCGGGTTCCCGAAACCCTGTCAGGATTGACGCGCTCAATTCAACTCCCATGGGGATGTGTGACATATGCAACGTCGTTTTTTAAAGGTAAATGCCGCTGAACGACGGCAAATTGGACAGGCGTAAGGCGTTAAGCGTTCAACTTTCGCTGCGCGGAGGGCTTTTCGCCGAAACAACGACACAGCGGCATCAACTCGGCTCGAAAAAGCGGAGGTTCAGAGGCCGGACGGCATGTCGTCGTGCCGACTCCTGCGAGGCGCCACGGCGACCTCCTGCCGCTCCCCGTCCCGCGCGCCGCGCGGCCCCACGCCCCTGGTCCCGTGCCGCGCCGGGCGGCAGGGGAGACTGTCCCGTGGAACGGCCCGACAGCAGGTGAGGTACGACGTGGTGGAAACGGCATTCGGGGAACAGCGGGCGCGCGAACTCCTCGCGACGGCGGCACCGGAGATGTCCGCGGCGGACGCGAGGCTGCTCGCCCTCGGCGAGAACGCGGTCTTCGCCGTCGGCGATCTCGTGATCAAGGTGGGGCGCGACGCCTCGCTCCTGGACCGGGCCGGCCACGAACTGCGCGTCGCCGCATGGCTCGCGGACAGCGGGGTGCCGGCCGTACGGGCCGCCGAGCCCGCCGCGCGGGTCGCCGACGGACACCCGGTGACGCTCTGGCACCGTCTGCCCGAGCCCGCACGCCCGGCGACCACGGCCGATCTCGCCGAACTGCTGCGCACGGTCCACGCCCTGCCCGCCCCCGGCTTCGCCCTGCCGAAGCGTGAACTGCTCGGCGGCGTCGAGCGCTGGCTGCGGCTGGCGGGGGACGCCGTCGACCCTGCCGACGCCGCGTACCTGCGGGAGCGCCGGGACGGCTTCGCGGAGGCCGCCGCCGGGCTGATCCCCCACCTGCCGCCCGGCCCGATCCACGGCGACGCCCTTCCCCGCAATGTGCACATCGGGCCCGACGGCCCGGTCCTGGTCGACCTGGAGACCGTCTCCGACGACTTCCGGGAGCACGACCTGGTCGTACTCGCCCTCAGCAAGGACCGCTACGGCCTGGACCCGGCGGCCTACGACGCCTTCGTGCGGACCTACGGGTGGGACGTACGGGAATGGGAAGGATGCGCCGTGCTCCGGGGCGCCCGGGAGACGGCCAGCTGCGCATGGGTGGCCCAGCACGCACCGGGCAACGCGGCGGCTCTCGCGGAGTTCCGGCGCCGGGTCGCGTCACTGCGGGAGGGGGACGCGGCGGTGCGGTGGTATCCGTTCTAGGGCGATGGGCCGGGGCGCGACCGGTCGCGCCTTGCGCGCGCTGATCTCGCGGGCGGACTTCCGGATGCCAAGCGAGGAGACCTCGACTCCTGCCGCGCGTAGCACCTCGCGCGAGAGCGTGATGTTCTGCCCGGTGTTGCCGGTTTCGGTCTCGAGGAGGATCGCGTCGTCCGGCACGCCCAGGTCGAGCGCGTGCTCGCGGTAGTGGACCGCCTCGCCGCGCGGGAAGCGGGCCGCGGTTCGTGGTGCGTTCGGTGGCACTGCCAGATCACGCCGGCGTCGTTCCGCTGCGCGTCGGTGATCGTGCGCTGTCCGCGGTCCGGCGCGGGTTCTCCCTGGTTCGTCAACGTGACCTACCGTGATTAACCCGTCACTTTACGGATGGTCGGTGGTTAATGCGATGTGTAGGTACGCCGGTCATACGCACGCCGGCGTCGAACGGGAGGGAAGGCTCGTGAGGATCGTTCAGCGGATCGCTGCCGTCGCCACGCTCGCTGTCACCGCGGTCGGGGTGGGATGCGGGGGTGCCTCGGCCGATGCCGGGCACGGTGAAGGCGTCTCGAACATCTACTGCAACAACCCGATCAACTCCAGCCTGGTCGACGCCTCCGGCGGGACCGCGGTGGTGCGGCAGGCCCAGGACCTCCTCGGTATCGGCGTGGGCGGCGAGGGCACCGGCGGCTCCGGCGCCGGAGGCGCGGGCAAGGGCGGCAGTGCCACCAGCGGCAGCGCCAGCGGTGGTGGGGCCGTGTCCGGCGGCGCCGGCGGCATCCTCGGCACCGGCAGCCCCGGTGAGGGAGGCAACGGCGCGAGCGGCCCGGCCACGGGCGGTCCCGGTACGGGCGGGTCCGGTGCCGGGGGCGCGGGCCGGGGCGGCGCCGGGTCGGGCAGCGGTTCCCAGGACCAGGGTGCCACCGCCAACGGCGGGAAGGGCGGCAGCGCCGACCTCTCCAACGTCCAGCAGGCCAACGGCAATCGCTGTGGCAAGAGCACGGACGTCAACGCCAGTGACACGGTCGACAAGAGCTCGGTGGTCGACCACAGCACGCGGATCGACCACTCGGTCAAGACGAGCGACGTGCGGTTCGGCCGTGCCGACGAGGCTCGCCATCACTGACCGCGGCTGACGGCCGGCCGGTGAGGTCGGCAGGACGGGAGCCGCGGGCGAGCACCCGGCGGCAGACCTCGAAGATCTGCTCGGGGTCCGGGAGGCGGCCCTTGCCGGT